>DASUMF010000052.1:0-13910 GCA_036277835.1 Acidimicrobiia bacterium | reverse complement strand
CACGCGCGATGCGCTCGCCCTCGTCGTCGCGACCTGCCGCGGTCGCGGTGATCTCGGTGGTGCGGTCGTAGCCCCGCAGCCACGCGTCGGCGGTCGCCAGCGCGAACGCGGGATGCGCGAGGCGGCGCTTGAGGTGCGTGTGCCGCTCTTCCATCTCCCGGACCGCGGCTGCGTCGAACCCCACGCCGAGGTGGAACAGGAAGCGGCGCTCCTTCTCGTCGGCACGCGCCACACCGACACCGACGCGCGTCGGCGTGCCCGCGTCCAGGGTGTGCAGCAGCTGCGCGCACGCGCTGAGCGGGTCGTACGCGACGCCGAGCGTGCGCGCGAACACGTTGGTCGATCCGCCGGGCAGCGGAGCGAGCGCGGTGTCGCTGCCGACGAGTCCTTGCGCGGCCTCGTTGAGCGTGCCGTCACCTGCCAGCACCACGACCACGTCGGCGTGTGTGGCGACGGCGTTCCGGGCGAGCTCCGACGCGTGGTTGCGCGACGACGTGAGCGCGACCTCGAGGTCGTGACGAACCCCGAGCGCGTCGGCGATCGCAGCCTGCGCGCGCGGCGTGACCGACGATGCGGTCGGGTTGACGATGAGCAGCACGCGCACGGCGGGACCCTACCCGTGGCCGTCGAGTCGATCCGGCCCGGCGTCGCGCTCGTACGATCCGTCGATGGCAACGACGAATCGCGCGCTCGCGACGCTGGCCGACGAGATCGTCGCGTGTCGTGCCTGCCCTCGCCTCGTCGCCTGGCGGGAGTCGGTCGCGGCGGAGAAGCGCGCCGCGTTCCGCGACGACGTCTATTGGGGCAGACCGGTGCCCGGGTTCGGGGATCCCGACGCCGGGCTGCTCGTCGTGGGCCTCGCCCCGGCCGCGCACGGGGCCAACCGGACCGGACGGGTGTTCACCGGGGATCGATCCGGCGACTGGCTCTTCGCATCACTGCACCGCACGGGCTTCGCGAACCAGCCGACGTCGACCGCAGCCGACGACGGGCTCACGCTCCGAGGGGCCTACGTGACCGCGGCCGTGCGATGCGCGCCGCCCGACAACAAGCCGACGACCGAGGAACGGGATCGGTGCGTGCCGTTCCTCGAGCGCGAGCTGGCCGCGCTCGCACGCGTGCGGGTCGTCGTGGCGCTGGGTGGGTTCGCCTACGACGCCACGACGCGGCTGCTCGCGAGATCGGGTGCATCGGTGCCCGTGCCGCGCCCCGGGTTCGGCCACGGCGTCGAAGTCGGCACGGGACGGATCACGGTCGTCGCGTGCTACCACCCGAGCCAACAGAACACGTTCACCGGACGGCTCACCGAGCCGATGCTCGACGCCGTCTTTCTGCGGGCGCAGGCGCTGCTCGACGGGTAGCCTCGGCGCGATGCAAGGTCGCTTGCTCCAGGGCGTGTACGTGCCGCTCATCACGCCGTTCGCGGCCGACGGCTCGGTCGCACGCGACGCCGTCGAGCGCCTCGCGCACGAGATGCTCGACGCAGGCTGCGCCGGCATCGTCGCGCTGGGCACCACGGGCGAGAGTGCGATGCTCGACGCCGACGAGCAGGCGGTCGTGATCGACGCGTGCAGCCGCGTGTGCGTCGAGCGTGGCGCGCAGCTCATCGTCGGGGCCGGAGGCAACAGCACGGCCAAGTCGGTCGCCGCGGTGCAAGCGCTGCGCGACACGCCCGCGCTCACTGCCGCGCTGGTCGTGGTGCCGTACTACGTCAGGCCGTCCGAAGCGGGCGTCGTCGAGCACTTCCGCGCGGTCGCGGCCGCGAGCCCCGTTCCCGTCGTCGTCTACAACGTTCCGACCCGCACCGGTCGCGACCTCGGGGCCGCCGGCATGCTCGAGCTCGCGCGCACGTCGAACGTGACGGGCGTGAAGCAGGCGCACGACGCGCTCGACCCCGCCACCCTGCAGATCCTGGCCGAGGCTCCCCGCACCTTCTCGGTGCTGGGGGGAGAGGACACCGTGCTGTTCCCCCTCACGCTCATGGGCGGCGCCGGCACCATCAGCGCGTCGGCGCACCTCTGCACCGAGCGCTTCGTCGCGATGATCGAGTGCGGGCTGGCCGGCAAGGTCGACGACGGCCGCGTGCACGCGGAGGCCCTGCTCCCCGTGGTGCAGGCGGCGTTCGCCGAGCCGAACCCGATGGTGTTCAAGGGCGTGCTCCACGCCCAGGGCCGGATCCCGACGCCCGACGTGCGCCTCCCGCTCGTGAACGCGTCGCCCGAGGCGATCGAACGCGCGCTCGTCGCCGTCGACGCCGCCAGCGGTCACTGACCCTGTCGCGAAGCGGCGCCGAGCGCCGGAACCCGACGCTCGGATGTTGCAGGATCGCACCGCGTCGGTAGGATACGAGACGACATCGTCTCGTTATCGACCCATGCCGTCGGTTCTCCTCCGGCTCCCGCCCCCGCTCACCCCCGGAAGGTTCCCATGACGAGCGCACTCACCGCGCGAGTGAACGCGCGAGCGTACGAGCGCCGTTGGCTCATCCTCGCGGTCCTCTGCTTCAGCCTGCTCGTGATCGTGCTCGACAACACGATCCTCAACGTCGCGATCCCCACGATCGTGCGCGACCTCGACGCCACCAACAGCCAGCTGCAGTGGATGGTCGACTCGTACACGCTCGTGTTCGCAGGGCTGCTCCTCACCGCCGGAGCGCTCGGCGACCGGTTCGGACGCCGCGGCGCGCTGCAGTTCGGCCTGGTGGTCTTCGGACTCGGCTCGCTGGCGTCGGCGTTCGCGGAGACGGCCGATCAGCTCATCGCCACGCGGGCGTTCATGGGGATCGGCGGCGCGTTCATCATGCCGGCGACGCTGTCGATCATCACGAACGTCTTCCCGCCGACGGAGCGCGGCAAGGCGATCGGCGTGTGGGCGGGAACGGCGGGGCTCGCAGGTGTGCTCGGACCCACCACCGGTGGCTTCCTGCTCGAGCACTTCTACTGGGGCTCGGTGTTCCTCGTGAACATCCCGATCGTGGTCATCGGGATCCTCGCGGGGGTGTTCCTCATCCCGACGTCGAAGGATCCGAGTGCACCGCGACTCGATCCCATCGGCGCGGTGCTCTCCATCACCGGGCTCGTCGCGCTCCTCTACGCGATCATCGAGGCCCCGCAGAACGGTTGGACCGACCCGCCGATCCTGGCCGCGTTCGCGGTGGGTGCGGTGCTGCTCGTGGGATTCATCGCCTGGGAAGCCCACACCGACCACCCGATGCTCGACGTGCACTTCTTCAAGAACCCGCGGTTCACCGCAGCGAGCATGGCGATCATGTTCGTGTTCTTCGCGATGTTCGGCGTGACGTTCCTGCTCACCCAGTACTTCCAGTTCGTGCTCGGGTACACGCCGTTCCAGACCGGCGTCCGCTTCCTGCCGTGGGCGCTGGTGATGCTCATCGGCGCGCCGCTGAGCGCGCCGCTCGCGCACCGGATCGGCACGAAGGTCACGGTGGCCGCCGGGATGGCGTGCGTCGTGGTCGCGCTGTTCTCGTTCGTCGGCCTGTCGGTCGACAGCAACTACTGGCCCGACGTGGTCTGGCGGCTCATGCTCATGGCGGCCGGGATGGCCCTCACGATGGCACCGGCGACCGAGTCGATCATGGGTTCACTGCCCCTCGCCAAGGCCGGTGTCGGTTCCGCGGTGAACGACACGACCCGCCAGGTCGGTGGCGCGCTCGGCGTCGCGGTCATCGGCAGCGTGCTCTCCTCGATCTACGGCCACCAGATGCAGGACTTCCTCGCCGGCAAGCCCGTGAGCTCGGGAACGTCGAGCGCGATCCAGGAGTCGCTCGGGGCCGCGCTCGCATACTCGCAGCAGATCGCGGGCCAGGCACCGGCGCTCGCGCAGTCGCTCGTCACCACGGCACAGGGGGCGTTCGTCGATGCCCTCCACGCGGGCGCCCTCGTTGGCGCGGGTGTCGCGCTCGTCGGCGCGATCATCGCGGCGATCTGGCTCCCCGCCCGTGCCCGGCAGTCCGACGTCGAGGCGCAGCAGTTCGCACAGGGTCAGGCGCACGGCACCAACGGCCACGTCGACGCTGGCGTGCCGGGTGACGACGCCGCGCAGCCGGCGCCGGCCGAGCTCGCATGACCGGCGTCGACGCCGACCTGCGACGCGCGCCGGGCCGCCCGCGCAGCGTCGAGGCCGACGAGGCCATCCTCGAAGCGACCATCGAGCTCTTCGCCGACACCGGCTACGAGGGCCTGACCGTCGAGGGTGTCGCGGCGCGCGCCGGTGTCAGCAAGGCCACCGTCTATCGCCGATACCCCGGCAAGGTCGAGCTGGTAGTCGCCGCGTGTCGTGCCTACGCCGACGTGCACCGGGAGCTGCCCGACACCGGCAGCCTGCGCGGTGACGTACGGGTGCTGGTGGAGAACCTCGTGACCATGCTGACGGCGACGCCGGTGGGTCGGGTGATGCCCATGCTCGTGGCCGACCGCGCGCGTGTGCCCGAGCTCGCGGCCCAGCAACGCGCGGTGGTGCGCGAGAAGCGCGACCGGTACCTCACGGTCGTCGAGCACGCGGCCGCCCGTGGCGAGCTGCGCAACGGCGTCGATCCCGAGCTCGTGGTCGACGCGTGCGTCGGTCCGGTGTTCTACCGGTTCCTCGTGTCGTGCGCGCCGCTCGATCGCGACTTCGTCGACGGCTTGGTCGACGCCGTGGTGCACGCGTTCGAACGCTGACGACCCGGCCGCGAGCGTGCACGCTCAGGTCGCGGTGACGAAGTCGATCAGCTCTTCGACCGCACGAACCAACGGCTGCTCGAGGTCCTTCCAGGTGGTCACCGACGCGCGGATCCGCCGCCACGCGTCGCGGGGATCGCCGAGGTCGAGTGCCGCGCACACGCCCGTCTTCCAGTCGGTGCCCTTCGGGATCGTGGGCCACGCGGGGATGCCGACCACGGACGGCCGGACGGCCTGCCACACGTCGACGTACGGGGTGCCGGTCACGAGCACGTGAGGGCCGGCGACCGCGGCCGCGAGCCGCGCCTCCTTGCTGCCGGCGACCAGGTGGTCGAGCAGCACCCCCACGTGGCAGTCGCGCCCGGGCTGGATCTCGGCCAGCGCGCGTTCGAGGTGGTCGGCACCGTCGAGCCGCTCGACGACGACGCCTTCGACGCGCAGGTCGTCGCCCCACACCTGCTCGACCAGCTCGGCGTCGTGGACGCCTTCCACCAGGATCCTCCCTGCGCGCGCGATCCGCGCCCGGGCGCCGACCACTGCCAGGCTGCCCGACGCGGTGCGCACGTCACTGGACACGCGCGCGCCGGCGAGGTGCGGTTCGCGCCGATCGTCGTCGGTCCGGGCGTCGTCGAGCCGCAACGGCACCAGCACCACCGTCGCGCCGTCGACCGCGAAGGAACCCGGATGGTTCGGGAAACGACGTTCGCGCCCGGTGGGGCTGCGCAGCACGACGTCGGCACCTTCGAGCGCGACGAGCTCGCCCGCGAACCCTGACCCCCGGTGCAACACGCGCAGCCCGGGCCGCGCCTGCAACGCCGGATACGACGCCGCGACGCGCGCCATGCCGTCGATCGGCCCCGCGAGCACACCTCGGTTGCTCGCGTTCGGCACGCCCGGTGCTCGCGATTCGGTCACGCCGCCGACCGTACGCGCGCCCTCCTCCGTTTTGGCGTACCCCAACCCACCTCTGCGGTGGTCCGGGTACGCCAAAACGGAGGGAGGGAGGGAGCGCCCGAGTCAGGCGAAGGCGGCGGCGAGGAGCTCGCGCTGCTCGCGGTCGTGCACCTTGACGCTGCCCGAGGCGGGGCTGGCGCTCGAGTCGCGAGCGAGGTGGTGCAGTGACGCGCGGCCTTCGAGCGCCGGACTGAGTCGCGAGAACACGAACGTCCACGCGCCCATGTTCTCGGGCTCTTCCTGCACCCACCACACCTCGCGCAGCGCCGGATAGGTGTCGAGCACCGCGAGCAGCTCGTTCTCGGGCCACGGGTAGAGCTGCTCCACCCGCACGATCGCGACCGGCGCGCCGCGGGCGTCGCGCTCGTCCATGAGCTCGTGGGCGATCTTTCCCGTGCACACGAGCACACGGGAGACGGCTGCCTTGTCGGGACCGCCGCCGTCGACGGCACGGTCGTCGAGCACGAGGTCGAACTGCCCGTTGGTGAGCGATGCACGGGTCGCGCGGGTCTGGGGCATCCGCAGGTAGCGCTTCGGCGTGAAGCACACGAGCGGGACGGTCGCGTCCGCGTGCACCTGGCGGCGGAGCACGTGGAAGTACTGCGCTGCGGTCGACGGGTAGACCACGCGCATGTTGCCGTCGGCGCACAGCGTGAGGTAGCGCTCGATGCGCGCGCTCGAATGCTCGGGGCCCTGGCCTTCGAGGCCGTGGGGCAACAGCAGTGCGAGCCGGCTGCGTTGGCCCCACTTGTCGTTGGCAGCCACCACGAACTGGTCGATCACGATCTGCGCGCCGTTGGCGAAGTCGCCGAACTGTGCCTCCCAGCACACCAGCGCGTCGCTCATCACCGAGTAGCCGTACTCGAAGCCGAGTGCGGCGTACTCCGAGAGCACGGTGTCGTAGAGCATGAACGGCGCCTGGTCGTGTGTCAGGTGGGCGAGGGGCACGAACTCCGACTCGGACACCTGGTCGACGAGCACGCCGTGGCGCTGACTGAACGTGCCGCGACGCGTGTCCTGGCCGGCGACCCGCACCGGCGTGCCTTCGAGGACGATCGAGCCGAACGCCAGGCTCTCGGCCAGCGCCCAGTCGATCTCGTCGCGGTCGAAGCTGGTGCGGCGAGCGAGCAGTTGGCGGTGGAGCTTCGGGTTCACGCCGAAGCCGTCAGGCACCCGCGAGAGGCCGTCGACGACCTGCAGGAGATCGGCTTCTTCGACCGCGGTGTGCACCTGAGCGTCGCCGTCGCTCTCGACGCGCGGGCCCGACACGCCGAGATCGTCGTCGCCGTCGCGTGCGGTCGCGTGGGTCTGCTCGAACGCGGCGTCGAGCTGCGCCTTGAAGTCGGCGTCGATCGCCTTCTGCTCCTCCGGCGTGATCTCCCCACGTTGCACCAGCTGCTGCACGTAGAGGTCGCGGACGGGCGCGTGGTCGTCGATGAGCTCGTACATGCGAGGTTGCGTGAAGGCCGGCTCATCGGCCTCGTTGTGGCCGTACCGGCGATAGCAGACGAGGTCCACGACGACGTCCTTGTCGAACTCGCGCCGGAACGCGAACGCGAGGCGGATCACCCGCACCGCCGCTTCGGGATCGTCGCCGTTGACGTGGAAGATCGGCGCCTGGACCATCTTCGCCACGTCGGTGGGATACACGCTCGAACGCCCGAGGTCGGGGGGCGTGGTGAACCCGAGCTGGTTGTTCACCACGAGGTGGACCGTTCCGCCGACCTCGTAGCCCGGGACCTCGGAGAGGTTGAACGTCTCCGCGACCACACCCTGTCCGGCGAACGCCGCGTCGCCGTGCACGAGGACCGGGAGCACGGTGTCGCGCCGCGTGTCGCCCGCCGCGTCGCCCAGCGCGCGTGCCATGCCCTCGACGACCGGATCGACCGCCTCGAGGTGGCTGGGGTTGGCGGCGAGCGTGAGCGCGACCTCGTTGCCGTCGGGCGACGCGTGCTTCCCGGTGGTGCCGAGGTGGTACTTCACGTCGCCCGACCCCTGCGTGCTCGCGGGGTCGAGCTCGCCCTCGAACTCGCGGAAGATCTGCGCGTACGACTTGCCCAACACGTTGGTGAGGACGTTGAGCCGACCGCGATGCGCCATGCCGAGCACGACGTCGGTCATGCCCGCGTCGGCTGCCTCGCTGAGGAGCACGTCGAGCATGGGCACGAGCGTCTCCGCGCCTTCGAGGCTGAAGCGCTTCTGGCCGAGGTACTTGGTGTGCAGGAAGCGCTCGAACGCCTCGGCCGCGTTGAGGCGCTCGAGGATGCGCAGCTTGTCGGCCGACGAGGTCGCGGGCGCCGGGACCTCGACGTGGGCCTGGATCCACTCTTTCTGGTCCGGCTCCTGGATGTGCATGTACTCGACGCCGACGGTGCGTGAGTAGGCGTCGCGGAGGATGCCGAGGATGTCGCGCAGCGGCAGCGTCGGGCGCGGCGCACGTCCGGCGGCGAGGTTCCCGATCGGGAACTCGCGGTCGAGGTCCCAGATCGAGAGGTCGTAGTGGGCGACGTCGAGCTCGGGATGGGTGTGCGGCTCGCGGCGACCCAACGGGTCGAGGTTCGCGATGAGGTGCCCGCGCACGCGGTACATGTTCACGAGCGCGTGCACCTGCACGACCTTCTCGAACTGCGCGTTGGGATCCGAGAACGCGCTGCGGTCGGGGTTCCAACGCGCCGGCTCGTACGGCACCGCGAGGGCGGCGAAGACGTCGTCGAAGAAGCCGTCGGTGCCGAGCAGGAGGTCGTGGATGCGGCGGAGGAACTCGCCGCTCTCGGCGCCGGTGATGATGCGGTGGTCGTAGGTGTTCGTGAGCGTCGTGGTCTTGCTCACACCGAGCTGCGCGAGGGTTGCCGGGTCGGCGCCTTCGTACTCGGCGGGATACCCGATCGTGCCCACGCCGACGATGAAACCCTGCCCGGGCATGAGCCGCGGCACGGAGTGGACGGTGCCGATCATGCCGGGATTGGTGATGGTGCCGGTGGTGCCGGCGAAGTCGTCGGGCGACACCTTCCCACTGCGCACCTTGGCGATCAGGTCCTCGTAGGCCGACCAGAACTGCTCGAAGTCGAGGGTGTCGGCGGCCTTCACGCACGGGACGAGCAGCGAGTGCGAGCCGTCGCGTCGCTTGACGTCGACGGCGAGCCCGAGGTTGACGTGCTGGTGACGCACGACCGACGGCTTGCCGTCGTCGACGACGTACGACGAGTTGAGGTTCGGGAAGTCGCGCAGCGCGCGGACGACCGCAAAGGCGATCAGGTGGGTGAAGCTCACCTTGCCGGCTCCGGTGCGCGCGAGCTGGTTGTTGAGGATCTGTCGGTTGACCTCGAGCAGCTTGGCCGGGATGGTGCGCACCGAGGTGGCGGTGGGCACGCCGAGGCTGAGCTCCATGTTCTCGACCGTGCGCGCCGCGCCACCGCGCAGGATCTCGGGTTCGGCGTCGAGCACGAGCGGGCCCGGTGGCGGCGACGGGGGAGTCGGAGCTGGGGCAGTGGGTGGCGGAGAGGGAGGAGGGGCCGCGGTGGCGGCTGCGGGTGGTGTGGGCACCGGCGTGGCCGTCGTGATGCCACCGTTGGGCGGCGGAGCCTCGCCGGCGAAGAACGCACGCCAGTGCGCGTCGACGGACTGGGGATCGGCCTGGTACCGCTGGTAGAGCTCTTCGATCAGACCGGAGTTGGGGCCGAACGCCTCGAAGTCGGTCACGTCAGCGACGCAGCAGCTCGGCGGTCTGGAACGCGAGGTCGAGTGACTGGCGCGCGTTCAGCCGCGGGTCGCACTGGGTCTCGTAGCGCTGCTCGAGCTGATCGCCCATCACCTCGTGGCTGCCTCCGATGCACTCGGTGACGTTCTCACCCGTGAGCTCGACGTGCACGCCGCCGGGCCACACCTCGGCCTGGTCGCATGCGGCGAAGAAGCCGTGGAGCTCGCGCATGACGTCGCGGAAGTCGCGCGTCTTGTAGCCGCTGGCGTGGGTGAACCCGTTGCCGTGCATCGGGTCGCACATCCACACGACCGGGTGGCCCGCGGCGCGGACCGCGGTGAGAAGGGGCGGCAGGGCGTCGGTGACGCGATCGGCACCCATGCGGCTCACCATGGTGAGGCGCCCCGGTACCCGTTCGGGGTTGAGGCGCTCGCACAGCGCGACCACCTCGTCGGCAGTCGCGCTCGGGCCGATCTTCACGCCGATCGGGTTCTTGATACCCGCGTGGAACTCGACGTGCGCGCCGTCGAGCTGACGGGTGCGCTCGCCGATCCAGAGGAAGTGCGCCGAGCAGTCGTACCAGTCGCCGGTGAGCGTGTCCTGGCGCGTGAGTGCTTCCTCGTAGCCGAGGATGAGCGCCTCGTGGGACGTGTAGAAGTCGACTTCGTGGAGCTTGTGCTCCGTGGCGAGGTCGATGCCGCACGCGGCCATGAACCGCAGGGCGCGGTCGATCTCGGCCGCCAGCGCGTTGTAGCGGCGGCCTTCGGGGCTCTCGTCGAGGTACTCGAGGTTCCACGCGTGCACGCGTGACATGTCGGCGAAGCCGCCCTTGGCGAAGGCGCGCAACAGGTTGAGCGTTGACGCGCTCTGGTTGTAGACGCGAAGCAGGCGCGCGGGGTCGGCGGTTCGGGCGGCGGCCTCGAAGGCGAAGTCGTTGACCATGTCGCCGCGGAACGATGGGAGCTCGACGTCTTCGCGCGTCTCGGTCGACGCCGAACGCGGCTTCGCGAACTGTCCCGCGATGCGGCCGATCTTCACCGTCGGCACACCGCAGCCGTAGGTGAGCACGACCGCCATCTGGAGGATGATCTTGAGCTTGTCGCGGATCGCGTTGGCCGAGAACGCGTCGAACGACTCCGCGCAGTCGCCCGCCTGCAACACGAAGGCGCGACCCTCGCACGCGGCGCCGAGCGCCGCGGTGAGCGTGCGTGCCTCGCCGGCGAACACCAACGGCGGCAGCGCGCGGAGGTCGTCGAGCACGAGCTCGAGCGCACGCGCGTCGGGCCAGTCGGGTTGCTGCACCGCAGGGAGCGCGCGCCAGGAGTCGGGTGACCAGTCGCCCATGCTCAGCTCACAGGTAGCCGGTCGGCGACGGCGGGCTGGCAGGACCACCCATCGCGCCCGGCCCGATCTCGCGCCGCCGCCGCATCTCTTCGAACTGCGACTGCGCCATCGCCTGCTGCGTGAAGAGCGTGGCCTGGATCCCGTGGAACAGACCTTCGAGCCAGCCGACCAGCTGCGCCTGCGCCAGCCGGAGCTCCGACTCGCTCGGCGTCTCGTCGGTGAGCGGGAGCACGACCTCGCTGAGCTCCTGCTGGAGATCGGGGGAGAGCACCCCCTCGAGCTCGTGGAGCGATCGTTCGTGGATCTCGCGGAGGCGGCGTCGCCCGGCGTCGTCGAGCGGGGCACGGCGGACCTCGTCGAGCATCGTGCGGACCATCGACGAGATCCGGATCAGCTTGGTGGGGCTGCTGATCTGCTCGGTGGGCTCGACGCCGTCGGGCGAACCCGCGGCGAGCGCCCCGGCGAGGGCGGCGTCACCGTCGACGTCGACCAGCTCCGGTTGCACGCGCTCGCGCTCGGGGGAGCTGTTCGTGCCCTCGTTCATGCCCGCGAGGATAGGAGGTACCGGCCGCGGGGCCGACACCGATACACCGACACGTGGGGACGGGACGGGTCGGGGCTGCGTCGGTCGCGGCGCCGACTCAGGCGGTGACCGCTGCCGTCGCCGGTGCCCGCCGCCTGGGCCGTGCGGCGATCGCGACCGGCGTGAGGGCGAGCACCGCGAGCACCTCGGCGCTCATGGCGACGATTGCCTCGGCCGTGGTGCTCGACTCCTCGAAGCCGAGCAGCCCGGTCGTGCGCGACAAGAAGTAGGCCACGAGCGTGCCGACGGCGAACAGCGCGCCGCTCGCCGCCGCCGGGAGCACGAGGGCATGGAAGCGGGTGGCGAGCACGAGCGCCTCCGCGATCAGGACGGCCACCACCGCGGTGAAGGCGAACGACCGGCTGATCGTGACGCCGAAGGTCGATTCGGGTGCGATCCCGCGGTACCCGCCGCGGAAGTAGAGGTAGAAGTGGACCCACCCGCTCACCAGCACCGCCAGCGCGCCGACCACGAGGAGCAGGTTCGTCCGTCGGGTGCCGCTCACGTCGCCTCGATCGTGCCGGTCATGTAGTTGTGGATGTCGCAGAAGTACCGGTACGTCCCCGGGGCGTCGACGGTGATGGTCGCGGTCTTCCCACCTCCGAGTGTGCCGGTGTCGAACGCACCGTCGGCTGCGGTGACGGTGTGGTCGGTGTCGTCGGCGTTCGTGACCGTCAGCGCCGTGCCGGCCTTCACGCGCAAGGGCTTCGGCGAGAAATTGAAGTCCTTGATGGTGATGCTCGTGCCGTTGCCTGCGGCCGCCGTCGCGCTCGATCCGCCCGGTGCCGACGTGGCGTCGAGCGTGACGATCACGGCGAGCAGGGCGACGACCGGCACGACGAGCGCGAGCACGACCGTCGGGAGACGATGCGTCCGGGTCTCGTCGGGCATGCGAGTCGTTCGTCGGTCGCCGAAGCCTGGATGAAGCTCATCCCGATCGGTGTCGGTGGCGAACAACTGGTGTGGGACCGGCGGCGACGAACCCGTACGCGGAGACCGACGACGTCGGGCTGGTGGTCGCGATCGCCCGCTACCAGGAGGACGCCCTCGCCGAGGCGTACCGCCGTCACGCGGGGGCCGTGTTCGCGCTGTCGGCCCGCATGCTCTGGGAGCGCATGCTCGCGGAGGAGGTCGTGCAGGAGATCTTCCTCCGACTGTGGGAGCGCCCCGAGCGCTACGACCGCACGCGCGGCGCGCTGCGCTCGTTCCTGCTCATGGACACCCACGCGCGGTGTGTGGATCGCGTGCGTGCCGACGCCCGCCGTCGCGAGCGCGAGGAGCGATCGGCGCGTGCCGACATGGTCGCCGACTACGACCTCGACCTCGAAGCGCACGACCTCGCGGTCGCGGACCAGGTGCGCGAGGCGGTGAACACGCTGTCGGACGGTGAGCGCGAAGCGATCGATCTCGCCTACTTCGGCGGCCACACCTATCGAGAAGTGGCGCGGATCCTCGGACAGCCCGAGGGAACGGTGAAGAGCCGGATACGCACCGGCCTCATGCGGCTGCGCACGCAGCTGCTCGATCGAGGGATCGACGAGTCATGGATCGTGAGCTGACGCCCGCGGAGCTCCGGGAGCTCCTCCCTGCCTACGCCATCGACGCAGTCGACGAAGACGAGCGCGCCGCGGTCGAGTCGTTCCTCGCGCAAGACGCCGACGCGCGCGCCGAGGTCGAGTCGTTGCAGCGGACGGCGTCGTTCCTCGCGCACACGGGTGGACCACCGCCGGTCGGCGTGTGGGAGCGGCTGGAGGCCGTGATCCGCGAGACGCCCCACCCCGAAGGTGCGGTGCCGCCACCGCGCCTGGTGCCGATCACCGCGGCCGCGCCCACGCACCCGAACCGGCGGTGGCAGGTGCTCGCGGTAGCGGCGGTCGTCGTCGCGATCGCGTCGTTCTCGTTGTGGGCGCTCGACCGTGGAGGTTCGGATCAGGCGACCGACACTGCGGCGCTCGCGCAGACCGCGGCGACGACGCCGGGTGCGCGCCACGCAGTGCTCCGCGACGCCGACGGCGCCACGCTCGCACGCGCGGTCGTGCTCCCCGACGGCACCGGCTACCTCACCACCGCGGCACTCCCCGCACTCGACGACGAGCGCACGTACCAGCTCTGGGGCGTCGACGACCACGATGCGATCTCGCTCGGGGTGATCGGCGCGAACCCGAAGGTGATCGCGTTCCACGCGGCGAACGCGGCGAACGCGCTCGCGATCACGAACGAGCGCGCCGGCGGTGTCGTCTCGAGCAACGAAGCGCCGACCGCGGTCGGCGAGCTGCACGCCTGATCGACGCGCGTTCGCGCGTGCAACGACGCGCACGAGGGACTTCTTCGATCAAGTTCCATCCGGCACGCATCACGCGCCGAACTCCTGACGCACCGCAACCCCCGCAGTGCGGATCGATTCGCTCGATCCCGAAAGGAGTGCGCATGCCCATCGACGACCTGCGATTGCGCGACCTGCTCGAGCAATCGCACGACCTCCATTCCGACGCGATGCGCGTCACACACGAGTCACTCGACGAGCTCGTCGAGCTCGGCCACGACGACCGACGCAACGGTGACGCGCACGTGCTGAGCGTCACCGACGTCGCATCCCGCAACGCGACGCTGCTCGGAGGGTTCCCGACCACGGGGCTCCTCGCGGGAGCCGGCC
>DASUMF010000051.1:0-7351 GCA_036277835.1 Acidimicrobiia bacterium | reverse complement strand
GCTCCCGCCGCAGGTACGCGATCGAGGTGAGCACCGCGAGCGCCGTCGCGATCACCACGACGATCCCGAGGAACACGCCGAAGGGATCGACGCGCACCATGTGGTTGAGGGTCGTGATCGGACCGTGGTCGCGCACGTCGTACCACTGCCAGGTGAGCATGGCGCCCGCGGTGAGGATGCCGAGGGCGGTTGCGACGAGCGCGGCCGGCATCGCCGCCTTGTGCTGACGCAGGACGGCGCGCAGCAGCACCACGAGCACCGCTGCGCCACCGAGCGCGAGCTCGGGCGCGATCGCCAGCCAGTCGACGCTCGGCGTCGCGGTCACTTGCTCCCCTCCCCTTCGGACTCGGAATCGCCAGCGCGGGACTCGGCCGAATCGGCTTCGAGCGCCTTCACGATCTTCGGAGGGTCGGGCTCGCGGTAGTCGGACTTGTGCTCGAGGTCGGCGACGGCACGGCGCACCGACGGCTCGATGCGATCGAGGGCCGGCTTGGGGTAGATGCCGAGGAACAGCGAGAGCGCGAGCAGCGGCGCGACGACGATCACCTCGCGCACGGTGACGTCGCGCATCTTCGCGTTCTCGCCGGTCGGCTTGCCCGTGAACGCGCGTTGGAACGCCCAGAGCGAATAGACGGCCGCGAGCACCACGCCGGTGGTGGCGACGATCGCGAACGGACGCTCGACCACGAACGTGCCCATCAACGAGAGGAACTCGCCGATGAAGCCCGAGAAGCCCGGGAGCCCGATGCCGGCGAACATCGCGATGAGGAACATCGCGGTCATGATCGGTGCCGACTTCCACACCCCGCGGAACGCGCTGATCTCGCGCGTGTGACGACGCTCGTAGAGCATGCCGATCACGAGGAAGAGCGCACCCGTGGTGAGCGGGTGGCTCAGCATCGTGAACACCGCGCCGTCGATGCCGATCACGGTGAGCGAGAAGATGCCGAGCACGACGAAGCCCATGTGCGCGACCGACGAGTACGCGATCACACGCTTCAGATCGGTCTGCATGGCGGCGACGATCGCGCCGTAGATGATGCCGATCACCGCGAGGGTGAGGAAGATCGGTGCGAGGTCGACCGACGCCTGCGGGAACAGCTCGAACGAGAAGCGCAGCAGGCCGTACGCGCCCATCTTGAGGATCACACCGGCCAGCACCACCGATCCGGCGGTGGGCGCCTCGGTGTGCACGAGCGGCAGCCAGGTGTGGAACGGGAACAGCGGGGCTTTGATCGCGAAGGCCGCCATGAACCCGAGGAACAGCAGCACCTCGGTGGGGCCCGAGAGACCGTTCCAGTCTGCGAGGACCCGGTAGTCGAACGAGAGCACACCGGTGTCGGCCTGGTGGATGAAGCCGAGCGCCAGGGTCGACGCGAGCAGGAAGGCCGAGCCGAACGCGGTGTACAGGAAGAACTTGGTCGCGGCGTAGGCGCGTTGCCCGCTGCCCCATCCGAGGATGAGGAAGTACATCGGGACGAGCATCAGCTCCCAGAACACGAAGAACAAGATGAGGTCGAGCGCCAGGAAGATGCCCATGATCGCCCCCTCGAGGAGGAGGAACCAGGCGACGTAGGCCTTCACGCGGTGGGTGATGTAGCGCTCCGACGCGAGCAACCCGATCGGGAAGAGCAGCGCCGTCACCGCGATCATGAACAGCGAGATGCCGTCGACCCCGACGAGATACGACACGCCGAGACTCGGGATCCACGACTGGTGCTCCACGAACTGGAACTGCGCCGAGTGCGGCGCGAAGTGCCACAGCATCCACGCCGCGAATCCGAACGTGATCATGGTCGACGCGTATCCGACCGCCTTCGCGATCTCGGGCCGACTCTCCGGCAGGAGCATGCAGATGATGGCGCCAGCGATCGGCACCGCGATGATGACGGAGAGAATCGGGAAGTCGGTCATGTCCTCACCGGCCGACCCAGACGAGCGCGTACAGCAGGAGCGCGGCGGCGCCGAGCGCGATCCCGAGGGCGTAGCGCCGGACGAGCCCGTCCTGCACGTGACGCAACCCGCGCGCCGCGCTCTTCACGAGCTTGCCGACACCGTCGACCGTGCCGTCGATGATGCGATGGTCGACGACGCGGTCGAGGAAGCGGGCGAACGCACGCAACGGGCCGTCGACGAGGCGCGAGATGCCGTAGTCGTAGTAGTACGCCTGCCCGAGCACCGGCGCGACCGCGCCGAGCCGCTCGTTGAGGGGGTCACGCGCCGGGTCTTCGAGGCCGCGGCGGTACATCCGGTACGCGAGGGTGATCCCGACGATCGCGAGGATCACCGCGAGCACCTCGAGGGTCGCGCCCTGGAAGAACGACGAGGGCTCGTGCTCGGGCACGTGGGGGAACGACGGCTCGAGCCACTGGTCGAAGAAGTCGAGCCCGTCGAAGGGCATGTTGATGAACCCGATGACGGCGGCGAGGAACGCGAGCATCAGGATCGGGCCGGTCATCGTTCCCGGCGACTCGTGCGGCGCCTGCGGATGCGCGGCGTACTGCACGGCCTCGCCGTAGCTGACCGTGGGCGACGGGTCGCTGTCGGCCTCTTCCTCCGTGCCTGCTACGTGGTCGTCGGCGCCGCCGGAGACGACCGGGAGCGCGTCCGGCGAAGCGCCGGCTGCCGACAGCTCGAAGCGCTCGTTGCCGTAGAAGGTGAGGAAGATGAGGCGCGTCATGTAGAGGCCGGTGAACACGGCCGCGACGAGCGCGATGATCCAGAGGCCGTAGTCGTGGTCGAGATACACCTGCGTGATGATCTCGTCCTTCGAGAAGAAGCCCGACAGCGGCGGGATGCCCGCGATCGCGAGCCACGCCACCGTCATGCCCATCGCGGTGTACGGCAGGAAGCGGCGGAACCCGCCCATCACCCGCATGTCCTGGCCGTCGTGGTTGCCGTGGATCACCGAGCCGGCGCCGAGGAACAGGCAGCCCTTGTAACAGGCGTGGCAGATCACCATGAAGACGGCCGCGCTGTACGCGCCGACGCCGACCGCGAGGAACATGTAGCCGAGCTGGCTCACGGTGGAGTAGGCGAGCACCCGTTTGATGTCGGGTTGGAGGATCGCGACCGTTCCGGCGAGCAGCGCGGTGGCGCCGCCGATCCAGGCGACGACGGTGGCCGCGTCGGGGCTGGCCTCGAGGAACGGGTGCGCGCGGCAGAGCAGGAACACGCCGGCGGTGACCATCGTGGCGGCGTGGATGAGCGCGGAGACGGGCGTGGGGCCTTCCATCGCGTCGGGCAACCACACGTGAAGCGGGAACTGCGCGCTCTTGCCCACCGCGGCGAGAAGGAGCAGCAGCGCGATCGCGGTGGCGGTACCGCCGCCGATCAGACGCGCGCCGGTTGGCATCGCCGCATAGTCGAGCGTGCCGTACGACGCGAAGATCAGGAACATCGCGAGCAGGAACCCGACGTCGCCGACGCGGTTGGTGACGAACGCCTTCTTGCCCGCCACCGCCGCCGCGTTGCGCTCGAACCAGAACGACACCAGGAGGTACGAGGAGAGACCCACGCCCTCCCACCCGAGGAACGTGAGCAGGAAGGTGGAGCCGAGCACCAGGATGAGCATCGAGGCCGCGAACAGGTTCAGGTAGCAGAAGAACCTCGAGAACCGCGCGTCGCCGTGCATGTAGCCGATCGAGTAGAGGTGGATCAGCGTGCCCACCCCGGTGACGAGCAGCAGCCACGTGACCGACAGCGGGTCGGTGTACACACCGAAGTCGACGTGGAGGAGCCCGGCCGGGAGCCACGTGAAGAGCACGTGCACGTTGACCTGCGCGTGCTCGGGCAGGTCGCGCAGCGCCGCGAACATCACGATCGACCAGACGAACGCGAGGGCCATCAGGCCGGTGGCGATCCAGCCCGCGACGGGTTCGCCGATGCGCCTGCCGAAGAAGAGCAGGACCACCGCGCCGAGCAACGGCAGCGCGGGAACGATCCAGGCGAGGTCGAGGAGTTCGCGGGAGCTCATGCGTCCTCACTCGTCGCGACGCGGTCCGACAGCAGGTCGCGGTCGCGAAGCAGGGTCAGGTCGTCGGCCGTCGCACCCCGACGCCGGCGGAAGATGGCCACGATGATGCCGAGCCCGACCGCGACCTCGGCCGCGGCGACCACCAGGATGAAGAACACGAGGGCCTGACCGCGGATGTCGTTGAGCGCCTTGGCGAAGGCGACGAACGTGAGGTTCACCGCGTTGAGCATCAGCTCCACGCACATGAACATCACGATCACGTTGCGGCGCACGAGCACACCGACGGCACCGATCGTGAAGATCGCCGCCGCCACGACCAAGTAATAGGTGGACGTGATCGTCATCGCGGTTCCTCGATGGCGTCCTCCACCGGCTGGCCGCTGCGGCGGGCCAGCACGACGCTGCCGACCACCGCGAGCACCAGCAGCGCGGCCGTGATCTCGAACGGCCACAGGAAGTCGGTGAACAGCGCGCGGGCGACGCGCTCGACGTTCCCGCCGACGGCGCTGCCACCGGTGATCGTGTTGTTGCCCGTGGCCGTCGCACCCGTGGCCCACTGGTGGCCACCGAGGAAGATGACCTCGGCCAGCACGATCGCGCCGAGCGCGAGCGCGGTGACACGTTGGTAGGGCAACGGCTCGTGCATCGCCTCGCGCCGGTCGACGCCGAGCAGCATGATCACGAACAGGAAGAGGACGACGATCGCGCCGGCGTACACGATGATCTGCACCGCTGCGAGCAGATCGGCGTCCTGCATGATGAAGAACACGGCCACGCTGACGAGCGTGACCACGAGCAGCAGCGCGGAGTGCACGGGGTTGCGCGCAAGGACCACACCGAGCGCGCTCGCGAGCGCGAGCGCCGCGAAGACGAAGAAGAGGACGACGGTCACGAGTGGGCTTCACCCGCTTGCTCGGCGTGCTCGACGGCCGCCTCGGTGGCGTCCGCGGATGCGTCGGCCGACTGGCCTGCGCCGAGCGACTGGCCTGCGCCAACCGACTGGCCTGCGTCTGCCGACTGACCGGCTTCCGGGGCGCGCACGCCGAACCCGAGCTCGCCCGACCAGCCGACGCGGCCCTCGTAGGCGGCGCGTCCCGACGGCGCCGTGGCGCGCATCCACGCGCTGGTGTCGTCGTCCTCGTGGCCCAGCCAGAGCTCCCACGGCTGGCGCTTGGCGCGCCCGTCGTCGTCGACCACGAGCTCCTGCTTGGTGTAGATCGCGTCGGCGCGGTTGCTGAACGAGAACTCGAACAGCTTCGTCTCGGTGATCGCCTCGGTCGGGCACGCCTCGACGCACAGATCGCAGTGGATGCACCGCAGGTAGTTGATCTCGTAGACGAACCCGTACCGCTCGCCCGGCGAGACGGGCGCGTCGGGCGGGTTGTCGGCGCCGCGCACGTAGATGCACTTCGCCGGGCACACGCCTGCGCACAGCTCGCACCCGATGCACTTCTCCATCCCGTCCTCGTAGCGGTTGAGGACGTGACGGCCGTGGAAGCGCTCCGGCTTCGGGCGCTTCTCGCTCGGGTAGTGCTCGGTGACCTTCGCCCGACCGATCTGGCGCAGCGTCACCCCGAAGCCGGAGAACCGTCCCATTACTTGATCTCCTCGACGAGCTCGTCGCGCTTGGGGATCGACGCGTAGAGCACGGCACCCACGGCGAGCGCGCCGACGATGGCGCTCGGCACGACGACGAGCATGTTCCAGCCCTGCTCCTTGCCGATGACCACCACCCCCGAGATCATCACCCACAGGAACGCGATCTCGATGAGGTACTTCCACCCGAAGCCCATGAGCTGGTCGTACCGCAGGCGCGGGAGCGATGCCCGCAGCCACACCGTGCCGAACAACAGGATCGTGACCTTGAGCATGAACCAGAAGATCGGCATCACCCACGCGTTGAACCAGCCGTTCGCGTCGAGGAAACCGAGGCCCGGACCACTCGGGCCGCCGAAGAACAACGTGACCGCGATCGCGCACATCGTGATCACGTTCATGAACTCGGCCAGGTAGAACATCGCGAACCGGATGCCCGTGTACTCGGTCATGAACCCGGCCGTGAGCTCCTGCTCCGCTTCCGTCATGTCGAACGGCGGGTGGTTCGTCTCCGCCACCGCGGCGATCACGAAGATCACCAGCGCGACGATCGCCGGCAACCAGTACCAGTCGCCGTTGAAGATCGACTCGAGGCCGTGCCAGCCCTGCTGGTCGACGATGGCGCGGGTCGACAAGGTGTTGGCGTGTACGAGCACACCGACGATCGCGAGGCTGAACGCGGCCTCGTAGCTGAGCAGCTGGGCCGACGCCCGCACCGAGCCCAGCAGCGGGTACTTCGAGCCCGACGACCAACCCGCGAGCATCACGCCGTAGAGGCCGAGTCCCGACATCGCGAGCAGCCACATGATCCCGAACGGGAGGTCGGCCAGCTGCACGTAGGTCGTGTAGCCCGCGATCTCGACCGTGCCGCCGATCGGCACGATGCTGAACGCGAGGAACGCGGGCAGCAACGCGAGGTACGGCGCGAGGAAGAAGATCCGGCGATCAGCGGTGGTCGGCCAGGACTGCTCCTTGAAGAAGAGCTTGATGCCGTCGGCGAGGGTCTGCAGCAGACCGAACGGTCCGGCCTGGTCGGGCCCGATCCGGTTCTGCATGCGCGCGATGACCTTGCGCAGGAACCAGATGTACATGAGCACCGACAGGAGCAGCAGCGCGAACACCGCGATCGTCTTGCCGATCACGATCAGCACGACCGTGGTGTTGACGCCGTCGGAGAACAGCGGATCCGATGCGAGCACCGGGATCACGAGACCACGCTCATCGGACACGCGCTCATCGGACAGGCGCTCATCGGACAGGCGCTCATCGACCAGGGGCTCATCGAGTGGTCTCCACGCGCACGTCGGTGACCGGTGCGGTCGCGTCGAGCAGCTCGTTGGCCGCGGTCGAGCCGGGCCGCGCGAAGGCGATCAGCGCCGTACCGGGCGCGATCGCGGTGTCGGTGCGAGCGGGGAGCGTCACCGTGCTCTGCGCGCTCGTGACCAGCACGTCGTCGCCCTCGTGCGCGACGCCGACCCGTGACAGGTCGCTCGGGTGCACGACGAGGGCCACCCCCTCGGCGAGCGCCGCGATCGCGGGGCTCGACGCCGCGGTGCTGCCGGCGTCGTAGAGGGTGCGCGTCACCACGAGGCGGAGACTGTACGCATCGGGCGCATCCGGCGGCACGGCCGGCGTCGAGCGGTCCCACACGTGCAGCGCGGGTGCGGCCGCCATCGCGGCGGACGCGGCGTCGACGAGCTCCGGCACCGCCTCGGCGTCACCGCCGTCGGCCTCCGTGAGGCCGGGCTTGAGGGTGCTGAGCGAGCCGGTGCCGCTCGC
>DASUMF010000050.1:0-15679 GCA_036277835.1 Acidimicrobiia bacterium | reverse complement strand
TTCGTTCACGACCACCGCGGCGATCCCCGCGCCGATCGCGACCACCGCCAGCGCCGCGCACGCCACGACCACCCGGTAGTCGCGATCCGAGCCGCGCGGCGGGGCCGGCGTCGGCGGGGGTGACGTGGGCGCAGCAGGCGTGGGTGCGGTGTTCATCGACGCGCCTGCTCGAGCACGAGGTCGGCGAGCCCGGCGACGATCTCGGTGATGCGGAAGTCCTTCGGGGTGTAGACGCGCGCCACCCCGGCCGCGAGCAGCTCAGCCTGATCGGCCTCGGGGATGATCCCACCGACGACCACCGGCGCGACCACGCCGAGATCGCGGAGCAGGCGCACCGTGGCCGGCACGAGCTCGCGGTGTGAGCCCGACAGCACGGACAGCCCGACGAGATCGACGTCTTCATCGCGCGCGGCCGACGCGATCTGCTCCGGCGTGAGGCGGATGCCCTGGTAGATGACCTCCATACCGGAGTCGCGCGCCGCGACCGCGATCTGCTCCGCCCCGTTCGAGTGGCCGTCGAGCCCTGGCTTGCCGACGAGCACTCGGATGGGATGCCCGAGCGTCGCAGTCACCGCCTGCACGTGCTCGCGTGCTCGCAACATGTCGGCGTCGAGGGACCCGTGTGCGCCACCCACGCCGGTGGGCGCGCGGTACTCGCCGAACGCGTCGCGGAGCGCGCCCGCCCACTCGCCCACGGTGCCGCCCGCACGCGCGAGCGCGACGGACGCAGGCACGAGGTTCTCGTCCGTGGCCGCGGTCGCCCGCAGATCGTCGAGCGCACGCGCGACGGCATCGGAGTCGCGCGCCGCGCGCCACGACGCGAGCGTCTCGAGCTGCTCACGCTCGGCGTCGGGGTCGGCGGTCAGGATCGAGGCTTCACCCTCGAGCGACTTCACCAGAGGAGAATCGGCGGTTTCGGTGAGTTGGTTGACCCCGACGACGGGGATGTCGCCAGCCTCGATGCGGCGGACCCGCTCGGCGTGGCTCTGCACGAGGCGTTGCTTCATCTCGTCGATCATCGCGAACGCGCCGCCTCCGTCGAGCACCCAGTCGAGCTCGGCGGTCGCGGCCTCGACGAGATCGCTCGTCTTCGCCTCGACGACGATCGATCCCGCGAAGAGGTCGTCGTACTCGAGCAGGTCCGTCTCGAGCGCGAGCACCTGTTGGATGCGCAGCGACCACTGCTGGTCCCATGGCCGCGGGAGACCGAGCGCCTCGTTCCAGGCGGGAAGCTGGATCGACCGTGCGCGCGCATCGCGCGACAACGTCACGCCGAGCGCTTCGAGCACGATCCGCTGCACGTTGTTCTCCGGCTGGGCCTCGGTGAGACCGAGCGAGTTCACCTGCACGCCGTACCGGAACCGTCGCAGCCGGGGATCGCCGACGCCGTAGCGCTCCTTCGTGATGCGGTCCCAGAGCTCGCCGAACGCGCGGAGCTTGCACATCTCCTCGACGAAGCGAATGCCCGCGTTCACGAAGAACGAGATGCGCCCGACCACGCCGGGCAGCTCGTCGGCCGTGACCTGCCCCGAGTCGCGGACCGCATCGAGCACGCCGACCGCGGTCGCGAGCGCGTACGCGATCTCCTCGACCGGCGTCGCGCCCGCTTCCTGCAGGTGATACGAGCAGACGTTGATCGGGTTCCACCGTGGCGAGTGACGCGCGGCATGGCAGACGAGGTCGGTGGTGAGGCGACGCGACGGCTCGGGACCGAAGATGTAGGTGCCGCGCGAGAGGTACTCCTTCACGATGTCGTTCTGCGTGGTGCCGGTGAGCAGCGCGGGGTCGACGCCGCGCTCGTCGGCCAGCGCGAGGTACATCGCGAACAGCCACATTGCGGTGGCGTTGATCGTCATCGACGTGTTCATCGCCTCGATGGGGATGCCGTCGAACAGCGTGCGCATCTCGCCCAGGTGCGGCACCGGCACGCCGACCTTCCCGACCTCGCCGTGCGCGAGCGGGTGATCGGGGTCGTAGCCCGTCTGGGTGGGGAGGTCGAACGCGACCGACAAGCCGGTCTGGCCCTTGGCGAGGTTGGTGCGGTACAGGTCGTTCGACGCGCGCGCGGAGGAGTGGCCCGAGTAGGTGCGCATGAGCCATGGTCGATCGGCCATCCGGCCATTCTCGCCCATGGCAGCGGCACCCCCTGCCGTGGTCGTCGAAGCCGACCGCGACACCGGTGACCGAGCGGCCTGGTCGCGACGAGGGCACGGGTAGTCTCCCGGCGATGTCACCTTCCATGCCTTGCCCGAGCCTCACGATGACGAGTGCTGCATGAGCGCGGCGCGCGCGACGCGTGGCGGCACGTTCGTGCTCGTCGGAGGAGGCGAGTGGCGCGAGGGGTGCCGCGGCTTCGACGCCGACCTCGTCGCGGCCTCGGGCGCAGCGGAGGTGTTGGTGCTCCCGACCGCCGCCGCCTTCGAGCACGCGGACCAGGTCGGCGCCAGGGGCGTGAGCTACTTCGAGGGCCTCGGCGTCGCGGCCCGCTCGCTCCCCGTGCTGCACCGGGGTGAGGCCGAGGACGCCCAGATCGCCAAGGAGGTGCGGGCCGCGAAGTTCGTGTACCTCGCCGACGGCTCGCCGTTGCACCTCCGTTCGGTGCTCAAGGACTCGGCGCTCTTCGAGGCGCTGCTCGCGTCGTACCACGGGGGTGGCGTGCTGGCGGCGTCGGGCGCGGGGGCGACCGTGCTCTGCGATCCGATGGTCGATCCTCGTGGGGGCGCCTACACGGTCGGGCTCGGCGTGGTGCGCAACCTCGCGGTGTTCCCGTACCACGGCACCGCGGCCGACCACCTGCGCGAGCGGTCGATCGACCTGCTCCCCAAGAACGCGACGCTCATCGGCATCGACGAGCAGACGGCGATCGTGCTCGGGTCGGACGGCTCGTGGACGGCACGGGGCGCTGGTGCCGTCACCGTCTACGGCGGGGAGGCGTCGGTCGCCTTCACCGAAGGCGCCCCTGTCCTCGGTCTCCCCGGCTGACGCTCGTTCAGACGTCGGACCTCGGCGCGGGCGTGCTGCGCTGGCCGTCCTGGAACTCCTTCGACGCCTGGCCGAGCGAGCGTGCCAGCTTCGGCAGCTTGGTCGAGCCGAACAGCAACAGCACGATCGCGAGCACGATCAACAACTCGGTGGGTCCGAAGCTCATCTGGGCTCCTCGGGTAGACGGCACGAGTGGTTCGGCGCCGCTCGAGGTGCGGATGGGACGACGTGCCGGTGGGTCGACCGTCGGGTGGTCAGGACGCGGTGATCGTCACCCCGTTGATGGTGATGGTCTTGGTCGGGGTCCCGGCCGAATCGCTGCTGCCGAAGGTGTTGATGGTCTGCGCGACCTGCAGTCCGGCGGCATCCATGGTGCCGAGGGCCGAGTAGAGATACGGGCTGCTCCCCGACGAGTTGAGCTGCGCGGCGCCGTTGTCGCTCACGACCAGGAAGAACTGCGAGCCGGTGGTGCCCGGCCCGGAGTTGGCCATCGCGACCGATCCCGCGGTGTAGCCGTCGGCAGGCGGCTCGTCGGGGAGCTTGTAGCCGGGACCGCCCGTGCCGTCACCCTTCGGATCGCCGCCCTGGTCGACGAAGTCGGTGACGATGCGATGGAACGTGGTGCCGTTGTAGAAGCCCTTGCACGACAGGTACACGAAGCTGTTCACCGTCTTCGGGGCCTGCTTCGCATCCAGATCGATCGTGACGTCACCCTCGGTCGTGTGCAGGACCGCGGTGTACTGCTTCGACGGATCGATCCCCATCCCCGGCTTCGGCAGCGTCGTCTTGGCGGCCTTCGTGGGAAGCGCGGTGTCGCACGTGGTCTTGAAGTTGGTCGGTGCAGCCGATGACGACTCGGACGACGAGTCGTCGTCGCCCTTCGTGAGCTGCACGAGCACGAGCACAACTGCGAGCGCGAGGAACACGAGGCCGACGTTGCGAGCGGCCTTGAACCGCCGCCGGCGCTTCTCCTGCGCGAGCATCGCCTCGCGGCGGACCTCGCGGTTCTGGCGCTGGCGTTCCCGTTTGGTGGCTTTGGGCACGGCGGGGGAGTCTACCGACGGCCAAACCGAGCCGAGGATCGCCGGAGCACCCCGGTACGATGGGGCGTCGTGACCTTGCTCGTGCAGAAGTTCGGCGGCACGTCGGTGGCCGATGCCGACCGCATCCGCGCCGTCGCCGAGCACGTCGTCCGCTCCCGACGCGCCGGCAACGACGTCGTCGTCGTGGTCTCGGCCATGGGCAAGACGACCGACGACCTCGAACGCCTCGCCCACGACGTGGCAACCGAGCCCGCGGCCCGCGAGATGGACATGCTCCTCACCTCCGGCGAGCGCATCTCGATCGCGCTGCTCTGCATGGCGATCATCGACCAGGGTGAGCCGGCCGTGTCGTTCACGGGCTCCCAGGCGGGGATCGTCACCGACACCGCACACCGCAAGGCGAAGATCGTGGAGATCAAGAGCGATCGACTGCGCGAGGCGATCGCGGGCGGCAGCGTCGCGGTCGTCGCGGGCTTCCAGGGCGTGTCGACCGAGCGCAACATCACCACCCTCGGCCGCGGCGGCTCCGACACCACCGCGGTCGCGCTCGCGGCCGCGCTCGGTGCCGACGTGTGCGAGATCTACACCGACGTGTCGGGCGTGTTCACCGCCGATCCGCGCATCGTGCCCGACGCTCGACGGCTTGGCCGCCTCTCCTACGACGAGATGCTCGAGATGGCGGCCACCGGCGGGCGGGTGCTCGCGCTGCGATCGGTCGAGTTCGCCCGCAACTACGGCGTGCCCGTGCATGTGCGCTCCAGCTTCACCTGGGAGCCCGGCACCTGGGTGCACGAGGAGGACCCAACCATGGAACAGCCGATCATCTCCGGTGTCACCCACGACACCTCCGAGGCGAAGGTCACGATCTTCCACGTTCCCGACAAGCCCGGGATCGCGGCATCGCTGTTCCGCGCGCTCGCCGACGGCAACGTCAACGTCGACATGATCGAGCAGAACGTGTCGACCGACGGTCACACCGACATCTCGTTCACGGTCCCGAAGGACGAGCTCACGCGCGCCACCGACGTCGTCGACAAGGTGGTCGTCGACATCGATGCGGGTGGCTCGAGCTACGACGCCGCCATCGGCCGGGTGTCGCTCGTCGGCGCCGGCATGAAGACCAACCCCGGTGTCGCGGCGCAGATGTTCGAGACGCTGGCAGCACAAGACGTGAACATCGAGATGATCTCGACCTCCACGATCCGCATCTCGTGCGTCGTGCACGAGGACGACGTCGAGAAGGCGGTGCGCGCGCTGCACGCGGCGTTCGAGCTCGAGGCGTCGGCATGAGCGTCACCCCGGCTCGCGTCGGCCTGGTCGGTGCCACCGGCCTCGTCGGCACCGAGATGCTCCGCCTGCTCGAAGCGCGGGCGTTCCCCGTGGACGAGCTCAGGGCGTTCGCGTCGCCCCGCTCGGTCGGACGGAAGCTCCCGTTCGCCGGTGGCGACGTCGAGTGCCGCGTGCTCGACGACGGGTGCTTCGACGGTCTCGACCTCGTCGTGATCGACGTCGACGACCCGCTGGCACTCGAATGGGCGCCTCGAGCGGTCGCGGCGGGCGCGCGCGTGGTCGACAAGTCGGCCGCGTTCCGCATGGAGCCCGACGTGCCGCTCGTGATCGCCGAGGTGAACCCCGACGATGTGCGCGACATGCCGCGCGGCATCGTGTCGTCGCCCAACTGCACCACCACGGTGCCCCTCGTCGCGCTCGCGCCACTCCACCGCGCGGCTGGGATCCGCCGCATGGTCGTGTCGAGCTACCAGTCGGTGTCGGGCGCCGGGCAACCCGGCGTGCACGAGCTCGACGAGCAGTGGACCAAGGGCGCCGGTCAGGCCGATCGCTTCCTCGACGCGGGCGCCCGCGGCCCCCTCGAGCCGGGCGAAGTGTGGGATCGCCCGATCGCTGGGAACGTGATCCCCAAGGCGGGCTCGGTGAAGGAAGGCGGCTACACGTCGGAGGAGTGGAAGATGGTGCGAGAGACGCGCAAGATCCTCCACGCACCCGACATCCAGGTGAGCTGCACGTGCGTGCGGGTGCCGGTGTACGTCGGGCACGGGGTCACGGTGAACGTGCAGTTCGAGCGGGCGCTGTCGAAGGCCGACGCCGTCGAGCTCCTCACCGACGCGCCCGGGGTGCAGCTCGTCGACGGGGGCGCCGGCGCCCCCACGCCGATGGAGGCCGCGGGCATCGATCCGGTGCTCGTGGGTCGGCTCCGGGAAGACCCGTCGCAGGAGAACACGCTCGATCTCTGGGCCACCGGCGACAACCTTCGCAAGGGCGCGGCGCTCAACGGCATCCAGCTACTCGAGCTGCTCCTCGCCACCTGAGGGGCCAACTGAGGGGCCAACTGAGGGGTCACCTGGGCGTTCGCTCGACGGCGCGGCCGCGCCCACGTCGTCGCTCGTGGTGGTCACGACGGCCGCCAGGTCGGTGCTGAGGTTCGGAACACGGTGCACTCCGTACATGCTCACGAGACGCGCGACGAGCGTGACGAGGAACACCTGGCCGAGCAACGCTTCGAAGGTCACGATCACCCGCCCGACGTCGGTGGCGGGTGACAGGTCGCCGTAGCCCACCGTCGTCATGGTGATGAAGCTGAAGTAGAGGAACTCGACGTTCGTCGCCGGCGTGTCCCGTTGCGCGAAGAACGTGCCGTGGTCGAAGTCGTCGACTGCGGCGAAGACCCCCGCGAACGCGATCCCGAGGAGCACGTACACGCACACCGCGCCGAGGATCGTCTCGGTCCCGATGGTCTCGTGGCGCAGGATGCGGTTGAGGATCACGACCGGGGCCACGAGCACGAGCAGGAAGATGATGAACGTCGACCCGTCGTTGCCGTGGCGGCCGACGAGCGCCTGGAGCAACGTCGACAAGCACGCGAACGCGACCGCGACGATCCCGACGCGGAAGCCACGCCCGCGCACGTGCGACGTGAAGAGCGCGAGGAGGAAGGTGGCTCCGAGCACGACGGAGATCGCGAAGCGCTCCCAGAGCGAGCGTTCCAGCAACGCGATGACGACGTAGCCCGCGAGGATGGCGCCGAGGAGCAGGCCGTAGCTGTCGCCGCGCCGGACGCGCTCGATGAACGCGCCGCGTGCGTCGCGGATCCGGTGCGGTCGTTCGGTTGCACTCACTGCCGCCGATGGTGGCACGGCACGAGCGGAGAATCGGTGATGGGTCGCGGCCGCGCACGACCATCGCGCCCGGTTGGCCGGTGGCAGCGAGTCAGCCGGCCAGACGTTGCTCCTGCGCGTCCCGCAACACGAGGTTGAGCAGTGATCGCGGGTCGTCGTGGCCGCCGCTGAGGACGATGCCGAGGTCGCACTGCACGCGCGCGAGCGACAGGAGACGGCGGGCGATCTTGGCCGCGTCGGCGTCGGCCTGGAGGTCGTTGCACACGACGACGAGGGTGCGCTCGTCGATCCGGGCCAGCGTGTCGTCGCGCCGAAGGTGGGCGCGGATGATCGTCGTGGTCGCCTTCATGTCGGCGCGGGCGCCCTGGTAGTCGTGCGGGTTCGAGAGGACCGCGACCATGACCTGCTTGTCGTTGCGCGCCGCGCGCGCCAGTGCGACCGTCGTGCGGTCGAGCAGGAGCACCCACCCCGGGAGGTGCGTGCCGGGATCGAACAACGACTCGTAGGTCCGGTAGGCCGAGACGGGGATCGCCTGGCCCGTGTAGCTCATCATGTAGGCATCCATCGGAACGCGGAACCCGTGGCTTGACCGGAACCGGTCGTGGCTCAGCCGACCTTCGGGTTGTGGGTCCCGTCCGGGAAGGTGCGCACGTGGGGTGAACGCGAGTCAGCGGGGGCGCGAGGCCCCCGCTGACTGCGGACACGATGGTCGGGATGCCGGGATTTGAACCCGGGACCTCAGCGTCCCGAACGCTGCGCGCTAACCAAGCTGCGCTACATCCCGATGGGGAGGAGCGATCTTAGCCCTCGACCGGTTCCGGTTCCCGGGTCGAGTCGGTTCCCGCTGCGAGCAGGGTGTCGATGACGCGGCGGAGCGTGGCCGGGTCGACCGGCTTCACCAACTCGGCATCCGCATCGGCCCGCTTGGCGAGGAAGCGGTCGGCCTCACGGTCGAGGAGCAAGAGGATCGACACGTCGGGGATGCGGCCCGCCGCACCCTCGAGACGGAGGTCGATCGACACCGCGATCCCGCCCATGTTCGCGATCTGCATGTCGAGGACCACGACGTCGGGCTGCTCGTGCTCGACGGTGTCGCGCACGTCCTGACCGCGGGCGACCTCGATGACCCGCTGGCCGGGCCGCGTGCAGGCCGTCTTCACGAGGTCGCGCACCCACTGCGCGTCGGCGGCGACGAGGATCGAGCTCACGGCGGGTCACCGTAGCCGGATCGCCCTCCCCCCACCGTTTTGGCGTCGTGAACGCGTGGATATCACGCGCTGGCGACGCCAAAACGAGAAGGGGGGAGCCTCGGAGTCAGACGAGATGGGTCGCGACGGCGCGGAGGGCGTCGAAGTCGTGCACGTCGTGGGCGAGCTCGGGCACGTGCGCGACCGCGACCGTGCCGATGCGGGCCTCGAGACCGTGCAGCTCGCGCTCCTCGCGGATGGCGAGCTCCTCGAGGTCGGCGAGGTTCTCGTACTGGGCGGCGAGCGCGACCGCGTCGTCGGGGACCGCGCCCTCTTCGGCGGCACCGGCGGCGCGGAGCTCGCCCGCGCGGGCGCGGAGCACGTCGGGGCGCGCCCCCGGATAGCGAGGGTGCACCCGGTTCACGACCAGCGCCTCGACGGCGAGGCTGCCCTCGGCGAGACGATCCGCGAAGTACGTGGCCTCCACCACCGCATCGTGACGCGGCGAGGTGACGAGCACGAACGCCGACTCGTCGGACCCGAGCAGCGTCAGCATCTCGTTGGCGCGCGTGCGGAACCCGTCCTCCATGCCTTCGAACGCGCGGAAGAACGCCAGCACGTCGTCGATCACCTCGGTGCCGACGACTCGCGCGATCGTGCGCAGGAACGCCTGTGCCGCGACGGTGCCGACGCGGAACCCAGCGCGCGCCGGGGTCATCAACAGCCGGAAGATGCGGTTGTCGAGGAGCCGGGTGAGACGGCGCGGTGCGTCGAGGAAGTCGAGGGCATGGCGCGTCGGCGGCGTGTCGACGACGATGAGGTCGAAGTCGCCGGTGGCGTGGAGCTCGTAGAGCTTCTCCATCGCCATGTACTCCTGCGTGCCCGACAACGAGCCGGCGATGTTGCGGTAGAAGCCGTTGCCGAGGATCCGGCTCGCCTGCTCCTCGTCGTGGGCGTACTGGCGCACGAGATCGTCGAACGTCGACTCGGCGTCGAGCATCAGCGCGTGGAGATGACCACCGTCGACCGCGGTGGCATCGACGTCCCAGCGGGCGCGGTCGATCTCGTGTGCGGTGTTCGAGAGGTGCTCGAGGCCGAGCGTCTGTGCGAGTCGCTTGGCCGGATCGATCGTGACGACGACCGCGCGCCGACCGTCTCGCGCACCCTGGATCGCGAGCGCGGCCGCGGTGGTGGTCTTGCCGACGCCTCCGGTGCCGCAGCACACGACGACGCGGCGCGTGCGCAGGATCGATGCGATCGACGCCGGGGCGGCGCCCGCGACTCGCGGGTGGGTCACGGGCGCGTCACCGGCTCGAGGGTGTCGACGCCGGCGGCGAGCGCGTCGGCAAGGACGTCGATCTCGGAGGGCCCGATGTCGGCGGTGAAGAGGAACGGGAGGCGGACCTGTGGCAGCGGCAGCGCGTGCGCGAGGCGCGCGCACTGCTCCTGCTGGCGGAGCTCGAGGTCGAGGCGGAAGCGCGCCGCGGCCGCCAAGGTGTCACCGGTCGCGTCGAGGGCCGCATCGCCGGTCGCGTCGGGTGTCGGGATCACCGCGCCGTCGAGTCCGGCGATGGTCGAGACACATCCGTTGACGACGACCGGTCCGAGGGCGACCCCGGCGCGGTCCTCGATCTGGAACGCGGTCTCGACGAGCTCGGTGACGGGAGTCTCCTCGGGCAGCGTCACGAGCATCACCTGGCAGCGCGCCGGGTCGGTGAGCAGCTCCACCACGTCGGCTGCTTGCTTGCGGATCGGCCCGACCCGCACCGCGTCGAGCAACCCTTGTGCGGAGAGGAGGAACGACACCGCATGGCCCGCGGCCGGTGCGTCGATGAGGATCAGGTCGGCGGCGCCCCCCTTCTCCAGCTGCTTCACCTTTCCCAGCACGAGGATGTCCTTCATGCCGGGGACGGCCGTGGCGACCACCTCGAGGGCGCCGGAGCTGGCGAGGCGGCGGCTGATGCGGCGCAGGCCGTGGTCCTCGAGGTACTCGACCAGCGCGTCGTCGGGCGTGAGCGTGCGGGCCCGCACGCCCGGCCGCAGCTCGGCATCGGCGTACTCGAGGGGCGGACGCCCGAAGCACGCGGCCAGGCCCGATTTGCCCTCGACCTCCACGATCAGCACGCTCATCCCGGCCCGGGCTGCAGCTACGGACAGCGCCGCCGTTACCGTGGTCTTCCCGACCCCGCCCTTGCCCGCCACGATCACGACCCGGGAGGTCGCGCAGAAGCGCTCGAGGTCCATGGCCAAGGATGCTACGGGAGTCCCTCAGCACCATCGTCTCCGGCGATTCGGCGCGTGCGCCGCGCTCGCGCTCGCCTGCTTGACGCTCGTCCTCGACGCGTCGTCGTCCGGCGCGGAGCCGGCCGCCGGCCCCCGAGCAGGGAGACGCGGCATCGACGTCGTGCAGGTCGAGGGCTACTTCGACCCGCCGAACGAGTCCCTCGTGATGGATGCGATCGCGCAGGCCAACGAGCAGAAGTCGACGCTGCTCGTGCTGCAGGTCGACTCATCGGGCGCGATCGACGCCGGTGTTCGCGACGTGGTGCGCGCGATCCAGCGTTCGCGCGTCCCGGTCGCGGTGTGGGTCGGCCCGTCGGGTGCCGACGCGAAGGGCGCGACCACGCTCCTCCTCGAGGCGGCACACCTCGCGTACGTCTCGCCCGGGTCGGGTGCCGGCCCCGCGCATCCCGTCCGCCTCGACGAACCGGGCGCGTCGAGTCGCACCCAGGTGAGCGACCAGCTCGCGGCACTCGCCACCCGCAACGGACGCGACCCCGACGGCGCGCGCAAGCTCACCAGCGCGCGGCTCGGCTCGACCGCGGCGAAGGCCGTCGGCGCGACGAACGGCGTTCGGCCGACCATCGGCGAGCTCATCGTGCAGCTCGACGGCGAGACGGTGCAGACCGCGGCCGGTGACGTGACGTTGTCGACCGCGAAGGTGATCGGTGCCGGGCGCGATCGACGGCGTCAGCCGAACCAGGAGGTGCGCTTCAACCGGCTCGATCTCGGTGGGCAGCTGCTGCACCGCCTCATCAGCCCGTCGATCGCCTACTTCCTGTTCGTCGCCGGGCTCGGCCTGCTCGTGTTCGAGTTCTACACGGCATCGATCGGACTCGCCGGACTGGTCGGCGCGATCTGCGTGATCGGCGCGTTCGTCGGCTTCTCGTACCTGCCGGTGAACGGGTGGGCGTTCGGCCTGCTCGTGCTCGCGGCGCTCGGGTTCGCGATCGACGCGCAAGCGGGGTCGCTGGGCTTCTGGACGATCGTTGCCGCGATCTCGCTCGGCGTCGGTTCGCTGTTCCTCTACGGCGGGTCGTCCGCCCTCGGGCCGCCGTGGTGGGTGTTGCTCGTGGTGTGCGGCGGGATGCTGCTGTTCATGATCGGGGGCATGACCGCGATGATCCGGGCGCGGTTCTCCACGCCGACGGTCGGTCGTGAAGGGATGATCGGCGAGACGGGCGAGGCCGAGGTCGATGTCGCGCCCGACGGCGTGGTCGTGATCCGCGGCGCCCGCTGGCGGGCACGCACCAACCGGGCGACACCGATCCTGGCCGGTGGGCAGGCCAAGGTGGTGGCGGTGGAAGGGCTCGTGCTCGAGGTCGAGCCGCTCGAAGGTGCCGCACGCGACTACCGGGATCGGGCGCGCAAACCGGGCTGATCACCCGGGAAATTCACCTCTTGTCGCGAGGCGCCACCCGGGGTAGCTTGCGCGCCGCCGGCAAAGGAGGGGTCGCCGTGGCCGTCCGAACGCTCGACACCTGGCGAGACCGGGCCGCGTGTCGTGGTCCCGAGACATCGTTGTTCTTCCCGCCGACCACGGCGGAGCGTCGCGACGAGCGCGACGTCCGGGAACGCCGCGCCAAGGCCATCTGCTTCCAGTGCGCCGTGCGCGAGGAGTGCCTCGAGTACGCGCTGGGCATCGGCGAGCTGCACGGGATCTGGGGTGGCCTCAACGAGTCGGAACGCCGCGCTCGTCAGGCCGCCGCGCTGCGCTAGCCGTTCCCCTCCACCGTCGGGCCGGCGATGCGGGTGTCGCCCCGACGCCGCGTGACGCCCTCCCGGTCGAAGAGCTCCAGCAGCGGCACGACGTACTTCCGGGTGCTGTCGAGCTGGTCGCGCATCGCGCCGACGCTCACCGTGCCGGAGCGCTCGAGCTCGGCGCGCACCACGGCCCGTGCACGGTCGACCGCGGCGAGGGTGAAGATGGTCCCTTCCACGTCGACGAGGGTGCCGTCGCGCACCAGCGCGCGCACGAGTGCAGGATCGGCGGCCGCGACGATCTCGTCGGGCGGGGTGAACGGTTGCGCATCGAGCGCCTGCACCAACGCCGCGCCAGCGGGTGAGTGCGCGCCGACCACGACGTGGTCGACCGTCGCCACCACGTCGCGATCGACCACGAGACCGTCGGCGAGCTCCAGCAGCGCGCGCAACCGGGGCGTGTCGACGCCGAGCGCGCTCGCCAGCGTGGCGAGCTCGAGGCCGGCGTCGAGGGGCTGGCCCGCGTGGCGCTCCGCGACCAGCTCGTGTGCGCGCGCGGTGAGCCGCGTGACCGTGGCGGGATCGACCAGCCACGCTCCCACGACCACCGCGTCGCCCGATGCCGCGAGCGATCCGGCGAGCGCGGCAGCCTCGCGAGCCCCGAGTCCGCTGCGGCGGGCGAGCTCGTCGGGTGTGACCCAACCGTGGGTGGCGACCAGTCGTGGGCCGAGCGGCAACGACAGGTGCGCGGCCGCGTCGCGGGGGCGGGTCGTCGGGTCGACGTCGACCACCGTGGCGCCGCCGAGGGTCTGCTCACGTCCCGAGTCGCGCACGACGAGGTGGTCACCGGGCGCGAGCGCGACCGCCGAGTCGAAATGGAGCCGCGCGTAGCGACCGTCGGGGTCGAGGGTCCGCAGCTTCACGTGGTGCTCACCCGAGCCCACGTAGGCGAGGAGCTCGCCGCGCGGGAGCTCGACGCTCTCGTGCCGTGCGATCTCCACGTCGACGACGTTCGCCAGCACCCAGTCGGCTGCCCGCACCAGCGCGTCGCCCCGCGCGAGCTCGCCGTGCTCCACGCCCGCCAGGTTCAACGCGACGCGCGCGCCGGGTGCGACCTCGGCGACCGACGCATGGCCGCTCTCGATCCCGCGCACGCGCACCCGTCGACCGGTGCGCGGGATCACCAGCTCGTCGTCGGTGTGCAGCACGCCTCCGGCGAGGGTGCCGGTGACCACGGTGCCTGCGCCCCGCGCCGCGAAGGTGCGGTCGACCCAGAGGCGCGGCCGGCGTCGGTCAGGCGTCGGTGGCGCGGCGGCGAGCACGTCGTCGAGGGTCGCGCGGAGCTCGTCGAGGCCGCGGCCGGTGACCGAGTCGCAGACCACGAGCGGCGCATCGGCCCACGTCGAGTCGGCGAGTCGCTCGTGCACGAGCAGCTGTGCGAGCTCCACGGTGTCGGCGTCGACGGCGTCGGCCTTCGTGAGCACGACCGCGCCGTGGACGATCCCCAGCAGCTCGAGGATGAGGAGGTGCTCTTCGGTCTGGGGCATCCAGCCGTCGTCGGCCGCGACCACGAGCATCGCCACGTCGACCGCGCCGACGCCCGCCAGCATGTTCTTGAGGAAACGCACGTGGCCGGGGACGTCGACGAAGCCGACGACCTGGCCGCTCGGCAGCGTGGTGAACGCGTACCCGAGATCGATGGTCAGGTTCCGCGCTTTCTCTTCCGCGAGACGATCGGGATCGGTGCCGGTGAGCGCGAGGACGAGCGACGACTTGCCGTGGTCGACGTGACCGGCGGTGGCGACGGTGCGCATCGTGGCTGCGGCTCAGGTGGTGGTGACGGCTCGCATGGCCGCGCCGAGCGCGCCGTCAGCCGAGGGGTGGACGGTGCGGAGATCGCACACGGCGCGATCGTCGACGACACGCGCGATCACGTCGAACGCCCGCAGCCTCGCCGTCAGCTGCGACGCCGATCCTCCCGATGCCGCGAGCGCGACGCCGACCGACGGGATCGTGAGCCCCGGAAGGGACCCACCGCCTGCCGCGGCCTCGGTGTCGACGACCTCCGCGCCGGGGACGGCCCGGGCGATGGCGACGGCGCGCTCGCGCAACGCGTCGACCGGCGTGGTGGCCATCCGCCAGAACGGGATGGCGGCCACGTCGCCGTCGAGATACGCGCTGGCAACCGTCTGGAGCAGCGCGAGCGTGAGCTTGTCGGCGCGCATTGCCCGCGCGAGCGGGTGGCGCGCGATCGTCGCAACCTCCTCCGCGCGTCCGACGATGATGCCGGCCTGCGGGCCACCGAGGAGCTTGTCGCCCGAGAAGGTGACGAGCGCGGCGCCGGCGTCGACGGCCTGTCGAACCCCCGGCTCGTCGCGCAGCCATGGCGGTGGCGCGCTGAGCCACGGCGTGGCCTCGTCGAGGAGTCCCGATCCGGCGTCGACCATCACCGGGACGCCGAGCGAAGCGAGCTCGGCCACCGGGGTGGTCTCGACGAAGCCGACCATGCGGTAGTTCGACGCATGCACCTTGAGGACCAGCGCGGTGTCGGTGGTGAGCGCCGTCTCGTAGTCGAGCCGGCGGGTGCGGTTGGTCGTGCCGACCTCGACGAGCCGGGAGCCCGACTCGGTCATGATCTCGGGCACCCGGAAGCCGCCGCCGATCTCGACGAGCTCGCCGCGCGACACGACGACCTCGCGGCCGCGGCCCAGCGCGGCGAGCGCCAGGATCACCGCGGCCGCGTTGTTGTTCACGACCATGCCCGCCTCCGCGCCGCATGCACGGGCGAGCAACGCGCCGGCGTGCTCGTGGCGCGAGCCGCGCACGCCGTCGCGCACCCGGTACTCGAGGTTCGAGTACGACGTCGCGACCGCAGCGGCGGCGTCGAGCGCACCAGCGTCGATGGGCGCGCGGCCGAGGTTCGTGTGCAGCAGCACGCCCGTCGCGTTCACGAGCGGTCGCAACATCGCCTCGCGTCGAGTCGCGACCCGTTGCGCGGCGTCGGCGATCACCGACTCGGTGTCGACGGCTCCGCCGTCGGCCGCCAGCGCCCGCGCGTGCTCGACTGCCTCGCGCGCGCAGTCGACGAGGAGCGGATGGGGCAGACCGACGAGCTCGTGCGTGCCCGACTCGACGGACGGAACGGCGCGACGCGGGTCCATCGACCGGCAGCGTAGAGCCGCGACGGAAGGCGCAGAACCGCATCTACACTGTGCAGGTGGAACGCCGCGGCCGCTCTTCACCGCGGAGGGACTGACGTGCCCGACCTCACGCCTGGCGTGGCGAGCGCGCTGTCACCCCTCGTGCGTCGCATCGTGGCACCGAACCCGGGGCCGTTCACGGGCCCGGGCAC
>DASUMF010000049.1:0-4122 GCA_036277835.1 Acidimicrobiia bacterium | reverse complement strand
CGCCGACGAGGAGGCCATCCTCCGGCCGTACTTCACGAACCTCGACCAGCCCGTGTTCGCGGTCGTCAACCTTCCCGAGGTGGTGAAGGGTGCGCTCTTCGCGCGCTACTCGCGCAGCAAGAAGAGCCTGCGGCGTCTGTTCCTCGACGAGTTCGTCGCCGATCTCGACCTCACCGGCGACCTCACGGTCGACGCCACCGTCGGGCTCAAGCGCGCCGAGGCGCTCTACGAGCGCGTGTTCCTCGAGTACGGCGACGACTCCGTCGCACAGCTCGGCGGTGTGCACCTCGCGTGTGAGCAGGCGTCCAACGTGCTGACCAAGGTCCTCGAGTGGGGCCGCGTGATGTCGTACATGGAGCAGTCGACGCGCTACATCGAATACGACACGAAGCTCGACGGGCGGTTCCGCTACTTCCGTGACACCGCGGTGCTGAAGTCTCCAGAGCTGGCGTTCCGCTACATCGCAGACATCGACTCGTTGTTCGAGACGTACAGCGCGCTCCTGCCAACCATGCTCGACTGGGCGCGCGAGCGGTACCCGAAGGAGCCGGGCGACTCCGACTTCGTCTACAAGAACTCGATCCGCGCCAAGGCGTGCGACGCGCTGCGCGGCATCCTCCCCGCGGCGACCCTCTCGAACGTCGGCGTGTACGGCAGCGGTCAGGCGTTCGAGGCGCTACTGCTCCGCATGCGCGCCCACCCCCTGCCCGAGGCGCGCAGCTACGCCGCGATGATGCTCGAGGAGCTGCGCAAGGTCATCCCGTCGTTCGTGGTCCGGGTGGACCGTGAGGACCGGGGCGTGGCCTGGAGCAACTACCTGGCCGACACCAGGGCCTCCACCGCCGCCACCGTGGAGCGGATCTTCGGCGCCGAGGCGCCCGAGCCCCGCCCCGCGGTGACCCTCACCGACTTCGATCCCGACGCCGAGGACAAGCTCCTCGCGGCGATCTGCTACCCGTTCACCCGCCTGCCCGACGACCAGGTGCTGGCGGGCGTGCGACGGCTCAGCGCCGACGACCGCGTCGCGCTGCTCAGCGCCGCGGTGGGGGATCGCAGCAACCGTCGTCACCGTCCCGGCCGCGGCTTCGAGCGCGTCGACTACCGCTTCGACATCGTCGCCGACTACGGCGCGTTCCGTGACCTGCAACGTCATCGCATGCTCACGATCGAGTGGCAACCGCTCTCCACGCTGCACGGCTACGACGTGCCCGACGCGGTGGAGGAAGCCGGGTTGCGCGACCGCTTCGACGAAGCGATGGCCACGTCGGCCGCGCTCTACGACGCGTTGCTCGACCCCTTCCCCGAGCAGGCGTCGTACGCGGTGTCGCTCGCGTATCGCATCCGGTTCGCGATGCAGATGAACGCGCGCGAAGCGATGCATCTCCTCGAGCTGCGCACGATGCCGTCGGGTCACCCCGCGTACCGGCAGGTGTGTCAGGAGATGCACCGGCTCATCGCGGAGGAAGCCGGGCACGGCTCGATCGCCGCCGCGATGTCGCACGTCGACCACACGACGTACGAGCTCGAGCGCCTCGCCGCGGAGCGCGCGGCCGACGCGCGTCGGGCCAGCCGGCCCGTCTGACTGACGAACCTGACATCGGCGTCGCCGAATCGCGAAAAAAATCGCGCCGCCCTGACCAGGATCGACGCGCGTCGGCGCAGGTCACGGCGTCGTACTTCGCGCGGCCACGGCTTGACACGGACCCCTCCGATCGGGCGTACTACGAGGCGTCCTCGCCGACCCGGTTCGTGGGTGTCCCGCGGTGCTGGATGAGGAGAGGCGTCGGGGGGCCCAGGAGACCAAGTAGAGAACGCTGGAATAACCGGACCTGCTCGGCAGGCCAGGCCAAACAGTGGCCCCAACGGTCTTCTGGGCCCCACACGATCCACCCCCTCGTTGCAGGCCCGGCACCAACACATCGGGCCCCAACGATCTTCTGGGCCCCACACGATCCACCCCCTCGTCGCAGGGCCTCACGCATACGACTGCGGGCGACGGACACGCCTCTGCTCGCCGGCACACGCCAATTCCGTCGAACGGCTGTGAGCGACCGCAGGCAGGGAATAGGACGTGGTGTGGCTGTGTTCACCGAGCCCCGACGGCTGCGGTGTATATTCCGCGCCCCTTCACCGGCTCGGAGCCCCCACTCACCATGAGCGAAGACGAATTCGAAGACGTGCCCGACCTGGAGCTCGACGACGAGCTCGACGAAGAGCTCGAGGTCGACGACATCCCCGGCGACGATGACGACGATGTCGACGTCGCCCTGCTCGACGACGACGAAGACCTCGAGCTGCCCGACGTCGAGATCCCCGTCCCGGTCATCACCGACGACACCCCCGCCGTCGTGGAGACCGACGACGACGAGGACGACGGCGTCGTCGACCTCGACGAGGAGCTGCACCCCGACGACGTCGAGGAACCGCTCGACGTCCTCCTGCAGGAACGCACCGCCAGCGCCACGCTCGAAGACGACGAGGAAGAGGTCGAGGACGACGAGGTCGACGGCGACGAGCGGGGCGACGGTCCCACCCGGATCGTCCCGCGCCGCGCCGACGAGTTCCTCTGCAAGTCGTGCTTCCTCGTGCTGCCGCTGCGTCGCCTCGCCGACGAGGAACGTCAGTTCTGCGACGACTGCGCCTGAGTCGAGCCGCGGCCGTCCGCCTGACGGTCGCGTTCGCGGCCGGCCTCCTCGCGGGGTTCTGCCAACCGCCGTACTCGCTCGGCCTGCTCATCGTCGTCCCGCTCGTCGCGCTGCTCTGGACGTGGCATCACGCGCGCCCGGCGCACGCCGCGCTGTACGGCTTCGCGTTCGGCCTCGCGTCGTGCGCGGTCGTGCTCCAGTGGATCAGCTACTTCGGGTTCCTCGCCTACGTCGCGCTGCTCGCGATCATGGCGGCGTACGTCGCGCTCGCCGGGTTCGTCACCGCGCTGCTCGCGCGCCGCGGTGTCGCCTCACCGCTCCTGACTGCCGCAGTGTGGGTCCTGGCGGAGGCGCTGCGCGGGCGGTTCCCCTTCGGCGGGATGCCCTGGGCCGATGTCGGGGTCGCGCTCCACGACGTCGAAGCCGCGCGGGCGCTGGCCGGCATCGGGGGAGCGCTCCTGATCAGCTACGCGACCGTGGCGTTGGCCGGGTTCCTGTTCGACGCCGGCTGTGCGCTCCGCTCGCACCACACCCGCGCCGCCGTGGTGGCGGCGATCGGCGTCGTCGCGGTGGTGGGGGTGGGGCTGCTCGCCGTCGCCACCCGCTTCGAGCCCCGACCCACCGGTGACCTGCGCGTCGCCGTGCTCCAGGGCGACGACGAGGAGCTGTCGCTCGCCGACCAGCGCGTCCAGCAGCTCACCGGCAACCACCTCGCCCTCGCGGCCGGTCTCGAAGGGAAGTACGACCTGATCGTGTTCCCCGAGGGCGCGCTCGACACCAACCCCGAAGAGGACCCGCAGCTGCGACAGATCCTCGTGGACCTCGCAGCGAAGCACGACGCCGCGGTGCTCGTGAACGCCCGCGTGCCCGTGCCGGGAAGCGACGACCAGTTCTACAACGCCGATCTCCTGTACGAGCCCGACGGCACGCTGCAGGGGATGTACGCGAAGCAGCACCTGGTGCCGTTCGGCGAGTACGTGCCGTTGCGCGGGCTGTTCGGGAACATCGACGCGCTGCGCACGAACGTGCCCTACGACTTCACCGCCGGTGACCGCTCCGTGGTGTTCGACGTGAAGGGCACACCGGTGGGCAACGTGATCTGCTTCGAGTCGGCGTTCGGGCCGCTCGTGCGCGAGCAGGTGCGCGACGGCGCGGAAGCCATCGTCGTGAGCACGAACAACCGCTCCTACCGTCGTTCGGGCAACTCCGAGCAGCACCTCGCACTGGGGCAGCTACGGGCGGCGGAAACGGCCCGGCCGGTCGTGCAAGCGTCGGTGTCGGGCATCAGCGCGCTCATCGACGCCGACGGCACCGTGCACGACCGCACCGAGCTCTTTGAGCAGGCGGTCGTCGACGCCACCATCACGACGACCACCGGGGAGACCCTCTACGTGCGCTTCGGCGACTGGCTCGTCTGGGCCTGTCTCCTCGGCCTCCTTCTCGCTGCTTCCGTTGCCGTGTTCCGTCCGCGTCGCAG
>DASUMF010000048.1:0-3421 GCA_036277835.1 Acidimicrobiia bacterium | reverse complement strand
GCATTGGGATTGCCCTGCGGCTGGTCGGTGCGCCTGAGGCTGGGCATGCTGCGATAGGCCAGCGCCATCACGATCGCGCCCACCACCAGGCCCGCCACGAACAGGGCCCAGCCGGCTTGCACCGGTGGGCCACCTGTTCATCCCGGTGTTCTTCCTGCAGATCGGAATCGACGTCGACGTGTCGAGCTTCGGGCAGCTCACGGTGCTGCGCGACGCCGCGATCCTCCTCGTCGTCGCGGTCGCCGGGAAGCTCGTCGCCGCGGTCGGGACGGCAGGTACGCCCAGCGACAAGCTGCTCGTCGGCCTGGGCATGCTGCCTCGCGGCGAGGTCGGGTTGATCTTCGCCACCATCGGTCTCGGTGCCGGGGTGCTCGACGACGACCTCTACGCCGCGCTCCTGCTCGTGGTGCTCGCGACGACCCTCGTGACGCCTGTGCTCCTGCGGCGGCGCTACGACCACCTCGCCGCGCGAGCACGGGCCGCGGACCCCAACCAGGTCGGGACCCGTTCGATGCCTCCCCCAGGCGGCTGGATCCAGGTGCTCGACGGGGAGATCGCGCTGTCAGGGCGGCCCGACCCCGCGTGTGCGGCGGAGGTGGCACTCGAGGCGGCGCGCTACGTGGCGCGCGCTCGGCCGTCGGCGACGCTGCTCGACTGGTTCTCCGCGAACCAGGGGGCGGCGCTGCCGTGGTCGCCACGGGCGACCAAGTCGTTCATCGATCTCCTGCGCACCGGAAACGCTCGGTCGTGGCGATTCCTCGACGCGCTCGACGTGTTGCCGAGGGCGCTCCCCGAGCTCGCCGAGCCGCTGCGAGGACGACGTACGAACCCGTTCGAGCTGGACCCGCTCCGGCTGCACCGCTGGGAGACGCTCGAATTGCTCGCACAGTTCCGCGCGACCGATGAGGGCGCCGCCGAGTGGAACGCACTCGTGCTTCCCGAACGGGTGCTGGTGGCCGCGTTCCTCATCGACGTCGTCGGCGACCGCGACGACGCGCTCGCGGCGACCCACCGCTTCGTGAGCCGGCTCGACCTCGGGAACGCGGCAGAGCACGAGATCTCGACCGTCGTGCACGAACCCGAGCTGATGCTCGACCTCGCGCGCGCCCGCGACGGCCTGCACGAGGACGCGGTCCTCCGGCTCGCCGTGCACCTCCGTTCGCCGGAGACGGCCCGGGCGGCGTACGTGGTCGCCGCGGTGCGCGCAGGGCCCGAGGTGCTGCATCGCTCACATCTGCGCGAGCTGCACGAACTGGTGCAGCGCGCGTTCGCCGACCCGCTCGTCGGCCTGGAGGCCGAGAACCTGGTCGCTCGGCATCGGGCGGATGCCGCACAGCTCGTGGTTCGACCCGGTGCGTTGACGCGGATCGAGGATGCGCCGCGGGAATACGTGCTGTCGCACGCGCCGGACGAGCTCGCGCGCCACGCCGAGCTGGTGAGCTCCTGGGACGAGCAGAAGGCCAAGCACGCGCTCATCGCCGTCGCGACGTGCGACACCGGTGAGCACCGATGGTGGATCGACGTGGTCGCCGGGAACCGCCAGGGACTGCTCGCTCGGGTGGCGGGTCTGCTCTCGACGATGGGGTACGACGTGGAACGCGCCGTCGCCGTCACGTGGCCCTCGGGTCCGGCACTCGAGTCGTTCCTGGTGACCGGCGCCACCGCGCCCGACGATGCCCGGTTGCGCGACGCGCTCGCGACGGCGGTGCACGCGCCGCTTCGCACCGAGCCGGTGGCGGACGCCGAGGTCGTCTTCGACGACACCGCATCACCGTGGTACACGATCTGCGAGGTACGCGCGCCCGACACGCCCGGCCTGCTCGGCGCCATCGCCGCCGCCTTGGCGGATGCGGGCGTCGACGTGCACGGCGCCGACGTCTCCAGCGACGGCAGTCGCGCCTTCGACCGCTTCGAGGTCACCGCCGGAACCGCCCGCCTGACCCACGCGACCCGCGCGGCAGTGCGCCACAACCTTGCGACCGGCGTCGAATTGACCGGTCACCGTTCGCTCCGTCAGCGAATCGTCAGCCAGGGCATGGCCACCCTGCGTTCAGTTACCCGTCAGATACCCGTATCAGACGCGACATCTCAGCCACACTGAGGAGAAACTGACAGAACTCATAGTCATCTCGGTGACGCATCGCTGGTTCGATCGTGGGGGGGGAACTGCATGTCTGAGGTGATCGTGGCGACCACCGCCGGCGAGTCCCAGGCCGCGGAGGGGCAGTGGCGCCCGGCGATCGGGTGGCCGGTCCCGGTGGTGATGTGGCCGGAGGAGGCGGATCGCTCGGAGGAGCTCGCTCGCGACGGCCGGATCCGGCTGTTCCTGGTCGCACCGGGCGTCGCGCCTCCGATCGACTGGGACGGTCGGACCGACTGGATCCGGCGCCCGGCAGCCGCCGGCGACATCTACGCACGCATCGAAGCACTCCAACGCCGTGCCGAACACGCCGAGCCGCCGGGCCGAGTCGAGCTCGACGACACCGGCGTGCTCCGCGTCGACGACCGATGGGTCGTCTTGACGCCGATCGAGACGCGCCTCATGCGCGCGCTGCTCGACAAGACCGGCGCGGTGGTGAGCCGCGGCGAGCTCCTGAACGCCGGGTGGCCGGGGAAGTCGTCCCGCGCGCTCGACACGAACCTGCAGCGGCTCCGCGGCCGGATCGCGCACTTGGGGCTGCGCCTCGTCAACGTCCGTCGTCGCGGCTACATCCTGGCGCCCGACGCCGCCTGAAGCGGCCGGCCCCAGGCGGTGGCGTCCGGACGCGAGAACGCCCCGGCCGCTGCAATGGTTGCGCGACCAGGGCGTCTCGAGAAAATCCGGCGGCGACCTACTCTCCCAGGGAGTCTCCCCCCAAGTACCATCGGCGCTGGCAGTCTTCACTTCCGTGTTCGGAATGGGAACGGGTGTTTCCCCGCCGCAATTGCCACCGGAAACCTATTTAGATGTGGTGTCCCCATGAGGACTCCAAAGTGAGCACGAGCATATAAAAGAAAGATCCCAAGCCCTCGGCCGATTAGTACCGGTCAGCTGAACGCATTGCTGCGCGTACACCTCCGGCCTATCAACCTGGTCGTCTACCAGGGGCCTTACCCGGTTAACCCGGTGGGAGATCTCATCTCGAGGCAGGCTTCGCGCTTAGATGCTTTCAGCGCTTATCCTTTCCGCAGGTAGCCAACCAGCCGTGCCTTTGGCAAGACAACTGGCACACCAGAGCTGCGTCCGTCCCGGTCCTCTCGTACTAGGGACAGCTCCCCTCAAATCTCCTACGCCCGCAGAGGATAGGGACCGAACTGTCTCGCGACGTTCTAAACCCAGCTCGCGTACCGCTTTAATGGGCGAACAGCCCAACCCTTGGGAGATGCTTCACCCCCAGGATGCGACGAGCCGACATCGAGGTGCCAAACCTTGCCGTCGATG
>DASUMF010000047.1:0-10082 GCA_036277835.1 Acidimicrobiia bacterium | reverse complement strand
CGAGGTGCACATGGGCGACCAGCCGCTGTATCCGTACCTCGTCGGCGTCGAGTAACGCGCCGTTGGAGTCGGGCATCACGCTGCGCGAGCTGGCCGGGCGGCCGGTGAGCGACCTGCGTGCAGTGGGCGACAAGCTCCGAGTCGGCCTGGCGGAGATGGGCATCACGAGCGTGCTCGACCTGCTCGAGCACTACCCGCGCCGCTACGTCGACCGCACCCAGCGCGCCGACATCGCGGAGCTCGCGATCGGCGACGAGGCGACCATCGACGCGGAGGTGCGCGCCATGCGGTCGCGCCGGTCGCGCGATGGCAAGCGCACGATCGTGAGCGGCACCGTGTACGACGGCACCGGGCTGCTCGAGGTCGTGTTCTTCAACCAGGGATGGCGCGAGCGTCAACTGCGGCCGGGCACCCAGGTGTCGCTGTTCGGCAAGGTCGAGCAGTACCGGGGCAAGCGCCAGATCACCAACCCGGTCGTCGACGTGCTGAGCGCCCCGGAAGGAGAGGCGGTCGCCGCGAGCGACATCACCGGCACCGTCGTGTCGGTGTACCCGCAGTCGGGGAAGGCGGAGGTGCACACGTGGCAGCTGCGTCGCGCGGTGGCGACCTGCCTCGAACGCACGAAGGCGCGCGGGTTCGCCGATCCGCTCGACGCGGCCGTGCGCGCCGAGCAGGATCTCGTCGACCGCACGCAGGCCTACGAGGACATCCACCGTCCGGCAACCATCGCCGACGCGCGCGTCGCGGCGCATCGGCTCAAGTTCGACGAGTTCCTCCGCATGCAGCTCGGGCTGGTCGCCCGCAAGCGCGCGCTCGCCGCCACCGCGTCGGGCATCCGCCACCAGGTCGACGGCCCGCTCGTGTCCGAGTTCCACGAACGTCTGCCCTTCCCGCTCACCGGCGACCAACAACGTGCGATCGCCGACATCACGCGCGACCTCGCGGGGCCCGCGCCCATGCACCGCCTGTTGCAGGGTGAGGTCGGCTCGGGCAAGACCGTCGTGGCGCTCACGGCGCTGCTCACCGCGGTGCAGGGCGGCTACCAGGGCGCGTTCATGGCGCCGACCGAGGTGCTCGCCGAGCAGCACGAGCTCACGATGCGCGCGCTGCTCGACGGTCTCGTCGTGCCGTCGGAGGGCACGCTGCTCGCGGAACGACCGGTGCGCGCCGCGCTGCTCACGAACCGCACGCCGGCGGCGGAACGGCGCCGCATCGCGGCCGGGCTCCTCGCAGGCGACATCGACATCCTCGTCGGCACCCACGCGCTCATCTACGGCGGGGTGGAGTTCGCCCGGCTCGGGGTGGCGGTGATCGACGAGCAGCACCGGTTCGGCGTCGAGCAGCGCGACCTCCTGCGCGCCAAGGGAGACAGCCCCGACGTGCTCGTGATGACGGCCACGCCGATCCCGCGCACCGCGGCCATGCTGATCTACGGCGACCTCGACAAGACCGAGCTGCGCGAGCTGCCGGCCGGCCGCTCGCCGATCGTCACCGAAGCCGTCGGGCCCGGGCCCCTCGAACGAGCGGCGGTGTACGCGCACGTGCGCGACGAGGTCGCGGCCGGCCGTCAGGCCTACGTGGTGTGCCCGCTGGTCGAGGGCTCGGCCAAGTTGGAGGCGCGCGCGGCGACCGAAGAGCGCGAACGCCTCGAAGCAGAGGACCTCGCCGGGCTCCGGCTCGCGCTCCTGCACGGGCAGATGCCCGCTGCGGAGAAGGAGTCGGTGATGGCGGCGTTCCGGGCCGGGGACGTCGACGTGCTCGTGGCCACGACGGTGATCGAGGTGGGTGTCGACGTGCCGAACGCGACCGTGATGGTGGTGGAAGACGCCGATCGCTTCGGTCTGCTCCAGCTCCACCAGTTGCGCGGTCGCATCGGCCGCGGCGCCCACGCGTCGCGCTGCTACCTCCTCGCCGATCCCACCACGCCGCACGGTGTCGCGCGGATGGAGGCGATGGTCGCCTCGGGCGACGGCTTCGAGCTCGCCGAGCGCGACCTCGAGATCCGGGGTGCGGGCGAGGTGTTCGGCGAGCGCCAGGCCGGGTGGACGGATCTCAAGCTCGGCCGCCTCCCGTACGACGAGCCGATCGTGCTCGCCGCGCGCGCCGTCGCCGAGCAGCTCCTCGACGCCGATCCGGAGCTCGTCGAGCACGTGCAGCTGCGCGAAGAGGTCGAGGACCTCCTTGGCGAGGCCGTCGAGTTCCTCTTCAAGTCGTAGACGGCGTCGCGACCAGCGGGCGAGCGTGCGCGACGTCGCGTGACGAGGGCGGCCCTCTAGTTTTGAGGCGATGGCCCGGGGCGCACGATTCTCGAGGGTCCGTCCGTGGATGCTCGTCGTCGTCGGGATCGTGGTGCTCAGCCTCGCGGTTCCCGGCGTGTTCGCGCTCATGACGTGGAACCGGATCGATCGCGTCGACGTCGACCTGGTGGGATCACCGCCCGGGGGGACGACGTATCTCCTCGTGGGCTCGGACTCGCGTGCGGGCGTGACGTCCGACGTGGACCGGGCGAGCTTCGGTGATGTGACACAAGCTCCTGACGAGAACGCCGACCTCATCCTCCTGCTCCGCGTACCCGACGACGGCAGTCCTCCCCGGTTGTTGGCGGTTCCACGCGACCTGCTCGTCTTCGTCGCTCCGCGGGCGCCCGGCCGCATCGGTCCCACGCTGAACGACGGGCCCCAGAAGCTGGTGGACTCGATCTGCCGCACGCTCGGGATCGGTGTCGATCACCTGGCGACGATCCGGTTCCTCTCGTTCGCGCATCTCGTCGACGTCGTCGGCGGCGTCGAGGTCTCCATGCCGTACCCGGAGCGCGACACCGTGCTCGACTTCCAGTACGACGCGGGCCCTCACCATCTCGACGGGCGGGACGCGGTGACGTACGTGCGAGTGCGTCACGTCGAGCAGTACCGCGATGGATCCTGGGTGAGCGATCCGGCGACTGCTCTGGGACGCAGCACCCGCGCCCGTGAGGTCCTCCAGCAGATCGGCGCCGATGCTCCCTCACCCTCTGATCCCCTGGGATTCGCGCGCTTCGCGTGGGCGGTCTCGGGTGCAGTCACCGTCGACGGATCGAGCGGCCTCGGCGACCTGCGGCACCTCGGTGATGCGCTGCGTTCCATCGACCGCGCCCGCGAGCTGCGACTGCCGGTCACGTTCCGCGACGGCGCGGTGCCGCTCGCCAAGCTGCGCCCTGGCGCCGTCGCGACCGTGCAGCGGTTCCAGGGGCTTCCGCGCCGCGGACGCTGCGCAGACCCGCAGATGCCCCTCGACGACGGCACCGTCGCGCACCCCGGCCGGGCCGGCAGTTCCGCGGTGACGGCCCCTCGATGACGGCGTGAAAATGGCGGTTTCGCCCTCGCCATTCCGATAACCTTTCGGGTCTGGACCGGGAGAGGGCCGGTCCTCGGAGGGGAGGGGACCCCTATGTCACGACGCACGATCAGGCTCTTCGTCGCGGGAGCCGCCGTCAGTTGCCTCGGGGTGCTCCTTGCACCCGGCGGCGCGATTGCGGGAGTGCCGGAGCCGGTGGCGCCAGCGCCTCCCGCTGTTCTCGACGCACCCGTACCGATCATCAGCCCGACGTCCGGTCCGCCCGGAACGGTCATCACCGTCACGGTGCCCGGTTGCAAGGGCATCGCAGAGGCTGCGCTCACCACCGAGGACGACGTGCTCGTCGTCAACGATGCCGAGGGCGACACGGTCACCCTGACCGTTCCCGAGAGTGCGCCGCAGGGGGAGATCTTCGTGGTCGCCGGCTGCGACGTGTACAGCGAGAACGACCTGAACTTCACGACGTTCACGGTGGTCGCAGGAGCAGTCGTCGCGCAGCCGCACCTCACGGGCTGAGGCGACGCACCTCACCGGCACGGACGGAAGGCCCCGGCGGAAGCCGGGGCCTTCGCCGTTGCTCGCCTGTTGCGGCCGACGGTACCGCGTACGCGTCAGTTCCCGAGAGGTGCGCGGCGGCGACCACCGAAGCTCGTCGCTACCATCCGCTCGCAGTGGCGCACTCGACCGCACGACCGCGCAGTCGCGACGCAAGCTGATGGCGCGTGGGCTGCGCGTCATCGCGGGGACAGCCGGTGGGCTGCGTCTGGTGGCACCGAAGCAGGCGCGGCCGTCGACCGACCGCGCCAAGGAGTCGCTGTTCGCGTCGCTCGGTTCGGGGCCGGTCGACGACGCGGTGGTGCTCGACCTCTATGCCGGGAGCGGCGCGCTCGGGATCGAGGCGTTGTCGAGGGGCGCCGGGCGCGCCGTGTTCGTCGATCGTGACCGCCACGCGGTCGACGCGATCCGGGCCAACCTCGCGACCACGGGGTTCACTGAGCAGGCACGCACGCAGGCGTCGACCGTGGCCGCATTCCTGCGCCACCCCGCGCCCGAGGCCCCGTTCGACCTCGTCTTCTGCGACCCGCCCTACGACCGCGCGGCAGCGGAGCTCGACGCGGAGCTCACGATCCTCGCCGGCGCGGGGTGGTTGGCACCCGGCGCCACCGTGGTGCTGGAACGGCGAACGGGCTCCCCGCCGGAGCTCCCCGGCGGTTGGCGCGTCGGGAGGGAGCTCGCCCACGGCGATACGCTCCTCGTCGTCGCGACCGTGTAACGGCCCGATTGCCGTCCACCCACCAGGAGCCCGTCCCTCGTGGCAACCGCCCTCTGCCCAGGCTCGTTCGATCCCGTCACGAACGGCCACCTCGACATCATCGAGCGGACCGCGCGCCACTTCGACGATGTCATCGTCGCGGTCACCCGCAACCCGCAGAAGGCCGGGTCGCGGTTCTCGATCGAGGAGCGTCAGGAGATGCTGGTCGAGGTGATCGGGCACCTCCAGAACGTGCGCATCGAGTGGCTCACCGGCCTCGTCGTCGACTTCGCCCGCGAGCACGGTGCGGAGGCGATCGTCAAGGGTCTGCGCGCGATCTCCGACTTCGACTACGAGCTCCAGATGGCGCAGATGAACCAGAAGCTCTCGGGGATCGACACCTTCTTCATCTCCACCAGCCCGCAGTACTCGTTCCTGTCGTCGAGCCTGGTGTGCGAGGTCGCGAAGTTCGGCGGCGACGTCACGAGCATGGTGCCGGTGAGCGTCGCGGCGCGGCTCGAGAAGAAGTTCGCGAAGCCATGAGCGACCAGCAGGCGTACGACATGGAGACCCTCCTGCTCCAGTTGCGGGAGATGGTCGACTCGGCGCGCACGATGCCCATGTCGGCGTCGGTGCTGGTGAACCGCGACGAGGCCATGGACGTCATCGACGACGCGCTCCAGGTGATGCCCGAGGAGCTGCGTCACGCGCGCTGGCTGCTGAAGGAGCGCGACGAGTACCTCGCGCAGGCCCGCCGCGACGCGGAGGACATCGTCGAGGAGGCGCGTGTCCAGGCCGAGCGCATGGTCGAGCGCACCGAAGTGGCCCGCGAGGCCCGGCGCGTCGCCCAGCAGGTGGTCGCCCACGCGGAGGCCGACAGCCGGCGCATCCGTCACGAGGCCGAGGACTACATCGACCAGAAGCTCGCCGCGTTCGAGGTGGTGCTCGAGCGCACGATGCAGGCGGTGGTGCGCGGCAGGGAGCAACTGCAGGCGGTGGTCGCACCGCTCACCGAGGTCCCGGGCGCGCCGGGCGAGGGCGACGACGAGTTCGAGGTCTTCGACCAGGACGACGTCTAGAGAGGTGCGTACACGCTCAAAGCGGTGAATTCGCCCAACCCGCCGGGGAGCGGGCAGGGTGCTATCCTCGAGCGCGGCTCCGCCCACCTCGACAACCCGTCGAGTGCCCCCCGGTCGCACCAGCCATCAGCACCGGGCATGGGCTCCGGCTTCTCGCCCCTTCCTCTCTCCACGGTTCCCGTGATGAACGAACTGCGCATCGACGTCGCCGACCTGCTCACCCACCCTGCCGCGCGCCGTCCCGTGCGTGTCACGGCACGGGTGGAGGATCTCGGCGCGGGCGGGGCCCGGATCGTGGAGCCCGTCGAGCTCGATCTGCTGCTCGAGCGCGTGCCCGACGGCATCGTCGCCCGCGGGCAGGTCCATGCGCACTTCGATGCCGAATGCGGCACCTGCCTGCGTCCGGTCGGGGGTGACCTCGACGTCGAGGTGTCGGAGCTGTTCGAGGAGCACCCCGTCGACGGCGAGACGTACCCGACCGACGGCGACCATGTCGATCTCGAACAGCTCGTCCGTGACGCCCTCCTGCTCGAGCTCCCGCTCGCGCCTGCCTGCGACGCCGCCGATCCCGGTTGCGTCGCCGACGCCCCCGCCTTCGTCACCCTCGACGACGATCCCGACCCGTCCTCGGCACCCCTTGCCGATCCCCGCTGGGCCGCACTGTCCCAGCTCGAACTCTGAGGAGCCCCGCAACCGATGGCCGTCCCGAAGCGCAAGACCCCGCGAGCCAAGACCCGGCAGCGGCGCGCATCCAACTGGCGCCTCGCCGCGCCGTCCCGTTCGACGTGCTCGAACTGCGGCGCGGTCAAGCAGCCGCACATCGTGTGCAGCAACTGTGGTTGGTACGCCGGCCGCCAGGTGATCGAAGTCGACTAGCGGTCCGCCCGCTCACCTCGATGACATGAGCCGTCCCGCGACGATCGCGATCGACGCCATGGGCGGCGACCACGCGCCCGACGAGATCGTCGCGGGCGCGGTGCGCGCGGCCGACGAGCTCGAGGTGCGCGTCATCGTCGTCGGGATCCGCGACGTGCTCGCTCCGCTGGTGCCCGACGACGCGTCGGGTGTCGAGATCGTGCACGCGGCCGAAGTGATCGAGATGGACGACCCCGCCACCGCGGTGCGGGCGAAGAAGGACTCTTCGATCATCCGCTGCGCCAAGTTGGTGAAGGACGGCGAGGCCGACGGCTTCGTGAGCGCGGGCAACACCGGTGCCACCATGGCCGCCGCGCTCCTGCGGATCGGGCGGATACGGGGCGTCGCCCGACCGGCGATCGGCGTGCCGATCCCGGTGCCGGGCCACCACCCGCAGATCCTCGTCGACGGTGGCGCGACCGTCGACTGCACCCCCGACTGGTTGCACCAGTTCGCGGTCCTCGGGCGGGAGTACGCCCGCGTGCGCCTCGGTCTCGACGAGCCGACCATCGGGCTCCTCTCGAACGGCGAAGAGGCGGGCAAGGGCGACGAGCTCCGCAAGCAGGCGTTCGAGCGGCTGTCGTCGGTGCCGGGTTTCGTCGGCAACGTCGAAGGGCGCGACTTCATGCGACCGGGCGTCGACGTGATCGTCACCGACGGGTTCACCGGCAACGTCGCCCTGAAGACGATCGAAGGCGCCATCCGGGGCACGGCCGCGCTGCTGTTCGCCGCGCTCGACGCGCCCGAGATCAAGGAGGCGGCCGCCGAGGTGATGCCGCACGTGCTCGAGGCGGCCACGCAGGTCGATCCCGATCTCGTCGGCGGCGCGGTGTTGCTCGGCGTCGACGGCGTGTGCGTCGTCGCGCACGGTTCGTCGAGCGCGACGGCCATCGTGAGCTCGGTCGCGCGTGCAGTGGAGTGTGTGGAGCAGCGCGTCGTCGAGCGCGCGAAGGAGGCAGTGCGCGATGCCCGCTGAGACCCATGTCGAGCGCAGCCCGATCGGGCCCGACGAGGTGTTCAAGATGATCCGCGATCGGCTCTCGGAGATCCTGGAGATCGACGAGCAGACGATCACGCTCGACGCCAACTTCTCCGACGATCTCGACGCCGACTCCCTCGCGCTGATCGAGCTGGTCGAGGCGCTCGAGGAGGAGCTGGGCGAGCGCACGGTCGGCTTCTCGATCGACGACGACGATCTCGGCGACCTGCGCACGGTGCGCGACGCGGTCGACTACGTCGTGCACCGCCTCGAGCAGGACGGGTAGCGGGCAGTGGGCGCTCGGCCGGGGATGCCCCGTGACGATCTCGACCGCGCGCTCGAAGCTGCCCTCGGCTGGACCTTCACCGACCGTGCCGTGCTCGACAAGGCGCTCACGCACCGCTCGTTCTGCGCGGAGCAGGGCATCCCGGAATCGAACGAGCGACTCGAGTTCCTCGGCGACTCCGTGCTCGGCTTCGTCGTGACCGCGTTCGTGTACGACCAGTACCCCGCGCTACCCGAAGGTGAGCTGGCCAAGCTGCGTGCCTCGGTGGTGAGCGCGGAGACGCTCGCGGAGCTCGCGCGTCGGGTCGAGCTCGGCCCTGCGCTGCGTCTCGGCAAGGGTGAGGATGCGTCGGGCGGTCGCGAGAAGTCGTCGATCCTGGCGGACGCGATGGAGGCGGTGCTCGCCGCGGTGTACCTCGACGGCGGCCTCGCCGCCGCGACGCGCGTGATCCTCGACGCGCTCGAGGAGCCGATCCGCGTCCAGGCTGCGGGGCCCGGCGGGAGCGACTTCAAGACGCGTCTCCAGGAGCTGGCGGCGCAGCGCGGCGACCCCCTCCCGCGCTACCAGGTGCGCCACGAGGGGCCCGACCACTCGCGCCAATTCTTCGCCGTCGTCCACTTGCGGGGCACGGTCTACGGCGAGGGCGAGGGCCGCTCGAAGAAGGCGGCGGAGCAAGCGGCTGCGCGCGAAGCCTGGCAGCGGCTCCAGGACGAGGAGGCGAAGCCGCAACCAGCGGCGTCGGCGGTGACTGCAACGGGGGGCGGGGATGCCTGAGCTACCCGAGGTCGAAGTGCTCCGGCGCGACCTCGAGCGCGAGGTCGTGGGCAAGAAGGTGAAGGCCGTCGACGTCGACGGCATGCGCAGCGTCCGGCGTCACCACAACCGCAAGCAATTCGTCGCGCGCCTGGTGGGCAAGAAGATCACCGGCGTGGAGCGCCGCGGCAAGTACCTGTTGCTGCGCCTCGACGGGGGCGACGTGCTGGTCGTGCACCTCGGTATGTCGGGACAGCTGCTGCGCACGAAGACGGCGCGCGAGGCCACCGCCAAGCACACCCATGTGGTGATCACGTTCACCCAGGGCGGCCAACTCCGCTTCGTCGACCCGCGCACGTTCGGCGAGATGTTCGTGACCGAGCTCGACAACGTCGACGAAGAGGTGCCCGAGCTCGCGCACCTCGGCATCGATCCCCTCGAGACGGCGATGTCGTGGGAGCACTTCGGGAGCCTGCTGGCACAGCGCCACGCCAAGCTCAAGCCGCTGCTCATGGACCAGAAGTTCATGGCCGGCATCGGCAACATCTACAGCGACGAGATCCTCTGGGGCGCGGGCCTCCGCTGGGACCACATGAGCGACGCGCTCACGGGCCAGGAGGTGCGCCGCCTGTACCGCTCGATGATGGAGACGTTGCAGGACGCGGTGAAGCACCGCGGATCGTCGCTCGCCGACGAGCAGTACGTCGACCTCTTCGGGAAGCCGGGCGAGTACCAGCACCACCACAACGTGTACGCCAGGGAGGCGCAGGCGTGCCCGCGCTGCCGGCACGTGATCGTGCGCGAGCGCGTGTCGGGGCGGTCCACCTTCTACTGCTCGGCGTGCCAGGTCTGACTCCGGGGAGCCCCGCGGAACCTGAGCGGGTCCGGGCCCGCGTCTTCGTCACCGGACGTGTGCAGGGCGTGTGGTTCCGCGAATCGTGCCGCGAGCAGGCCGTCGCCCTCGGCGTCGGCGGCTGGGTGCGCAACCGCTCCGACGGGCGGGTCGAGGCCGTGTTCGAGGGGCCGCCCGCCGCGGTCGATCGACTCGTCGCGTGGTGCGCCGAGGGGCCCTCACGGGCGCGCGTCGACTCGGTCGAGGAGCGCCGCGAGGCGCCCACCGGAGAGCCCGGGTTCCACGTCCGCTGAGTGCCGCGGCACTCCCGGCGGCCCTCGCTACGCTGCCCGCGTGTTCCTCAAAGCGCTGACCCTTCGAGGCTTCAAGTCGTTCGCCGACAAGACCGTCCTCGACTTCGAACCGGGCGTCACGGTGGTGGTGGGCCCGAACGGTTCCGGCAAGTCCAACCTCGTCGACGCGGTCGCGTGGGTGCTCGGTGCACAGGGCCCTCGCACGCTGCGTGGCGGCAAGATGGACGACGTCGTGTTCGCGGGCACACCGCAACGCCCGGCGCTGGGCCGTGCCGAGGTGTCGCTCACGATCGACAACACCTCCGGCCTGCTGCCGATCGAGTTCACCGAGGTCACGAT
>DASUMF010000046.1:0-2770 GCA_036277835.1 Acidimicrobiia bacterium | reverse complement strand
GGTGAGCGACTGCACCGCACCGTCACCATGGACGTCGGCGACCTCGGAGTTCCAGGCGAACTCGATCTTCGGGTTGGCGAACGCCCGGTCCTGCATGATCTTCGAGGCGCGCAGCTCGTGACGGCGGTGCACGACGGTGACCGTGGTGGCGAACTTGGTGAGGAACAGCGCCTCCTCGATCGCGGAGTCGCCGCCACCGACCACCGCGATGGGCTTCTCACGGAAGAAGAAGCCGTCGCAGGTCGCGCAGGTCGACACGCCGTGCCCGAGCAGGCGCGCTTCCGACGGGAGACCGAGCATGCGGGCGCTCGCGCCGGTGCTGACGATCACCGACTTCGCCCGGTGCTCCTCGTTGCCCACCCAGACGCCGAACGGCGAGCTGGAGAAGTCGACGCGATCGACGTCGGCGGTGAGGAACTCGGCGCCGAAGCGCTCGGCCTGCTCGCGGAACTTCATCATGAGCTCGGGCCCGAGGATCCCGTCGGGGAAGCCTGGGAAGTTCTCGACGTCGGTGGTGAGCATGAGCTGGCCACCGGCCGCGATGCCCTCGATCACGAGGGGCCGGAGGTCGGCCCGGCCCGCGTAGACGGCGGCCGTGAGCCCCGAGGGGCCGGCACCGACGATGATCACGTCGTGGACGTCAGGCATTCGCATCCTTGGTGCGGGGGGATCGCAGTGCCCAGCAGAACACGCCGGCGACCACGAAGATTCCGCCGAGGATGAGATAGGAGAGCCAGACCTCGTCGGTGAGCACGACGAGGATGCGGAAGAGCGCGATCGCGAGCAGGAAGACCGCGACGACCACGAAGAAGGCGACGAGGAGCCCCGAGACGAGCGCCCGGGAGGCCTTCTCGGCCGGGACGACCGTCTTGTCGCGTACGAGGCCGACGGCCTGGTCGAGCGCGTCGACGGCGTCGGTCGTCCAGTCGGCCACGGGCGAGAGCGTACCCGGAACTCCTCGCGGCTACCGGAGTTGGCGGACCTCGCAGGGGTCGGTGACCACCAGGCGCACCCGACGTGAGCCGTCGGTGCGTTCGTTGACGACGACGAACGCGTCGCGTCCGTCGACGGCGGCGGTCCCATAGGCGAGGAAGCGTGGAACGGGACTGAGTGGACAGGAGCCCGTGAGGCCACCGACTCCCAACGGCGCGGACTCGGAGAACGTGGCGGTGTCGATCGCGGCAAGGAGGCGCCTGCGTGCTGCCCTGGTCGACAGGTCGCCGACTTCGCCGAGGTTCGTTGCCGCGCCGAGCCCCGATGCATCGGCTGCACCGTTGCTCGCCGCGTCGGTCGGCGCTGCGTCAGCGGCAGTGGCTGATGCACCCGCCTCGGCGCTGCTCTCGGGAACGAGTTGCTCGGTCGCCGCGCTCCCCGAACCGGCCTGCAGTGTGGTCTGCACCGACTGGTTCGACGACTTGCGGCCGGCAACGGTCGTGTCGTTCCCGCCGTCGGCCACGGTCAGGAGCGACACCACCCCCACTGCGACCACGAGGAGCACCGCGGCGGCGGCGACGAAGCGGGTGAGCAGCGATCGGTCGCGCCGCACGGGTTCGACCGCGTCGGACGCGGTCTCCGTGAGCGCGCGTTGCACGAGGCGTCGCCGGGTGAGGTCGTCGAGCGGCTCGACCGCGAGGTGTGTCGCGAGCTCGTCGTCGCGCGGGTCGTCAACCATCACCACTCCGACGTACGGGAGGCGGCGCGGGGTTCCCCGACTCCGAGAGGGCGCCGTGCAACAGGGCCCTCCCGCGGGAGATGCGTGAGCGCACGGTGCCGGCGGGCACCTGGAGCACCTCGGCGATCTCCGCGTAGTCGAGGTCGCACAGGTCACGGAGCACGACCGCGGCCCGGAAGTCAGCGGGCAGGGTGCGCAGCGCGGCGTCGACGTCGAGGCGGGCGTCGACCTGCGTGTCGAACTGCTCGACGGCGGACCCGGTCGGAGGCGCGTCGCCCACGTCGTCGACCGGTCGCGGCCGCCGTTGCTTGCGTCGCGCCTCGTCGAGCGCGGCGTTGGTGGCGACGCGGTACATCCACGTGGTGAACGCGGCCCGGCCGTCGAACCGAGTGATGCCGCGCGCGATGGCGATCATCGCCTCCTGCGTCGCGTCGAGCGCGTCCTCGCGGTCCGCGAGCACGCGCCGGCACACCGCGTGGATCCGATCCGCATGGCGATCGAGGAGGACCTCCAGCGCATGGCGATCACCTCCCGCGGCGCGGGCGGCGAGCGCGTCGCTGTCGTCACGCAAGCCGGACCTCGGTGACCTCGAGCCACTGCTGTCCGCCGTCGTGGGCCGGCAACGAGGTGAACCACACGAGCACCGAACGCGCACTCTGTGACGGGTCGATCGTGAAGGTGTGCGATTCACCGAGGTCGGAGCCCGTCGCGACCGGCTCACCCCAGTCCGGGAGCGCGCGCAGCGTGGATGCCTCGGCCGTCGACAGGTAGATCGCGCCGCTCCACCCGCGCTGGCGGGTCGACACCGTGACCGTGCGAACGCTCGAGGTCGGGTCGAGCGTCAGGGCCAGGCCCACCCCGGGCTTCTCGCTGAAGTTCGTGTAGTGCTGGGTCGACCAGATCGTGCCGTCGTTGCCGTCGACGACGTTCGGCGCACCTTCGGGGTCCTCGAAGCCGTCGTCCCCGAACGGGTCGAAGTCGGAGACGGTGATCGCGGCTGTGCTGGCCGCCGGCTCGGCGCTGCCGTTGCCCGAACCGCTGCCGTTGCCGCCCGCCTGGTCGCGCACGAGGAGGTAGGCGCCCACCCCGGCCGCCGCG
>DASUMF010000045.1:0-3630 GCA_036277835.1 Acidimicrobiia bacterium | reverse complement strand
CCGATGACGCGCGACGCGATGGTCACCTGGTTCTCGATGACCAAGCCCACCGTTGCCGTCGCGCTGGCCCAGCAATGGGAGCGCGGACGCCTGGCACCCGACGATCCCGTCGCTCGCTTCGTGCCCGAGTTCGCCGCCGCTGGCAAGGAGCGCATCACGTTGCGTCACCTCCTCACCCACACCGCCGGCATCCGTCCGGGCGACGCGGTGGTGAGCCACGCCGAGGGCGACGCGTGGTGGGACGAGATGGTCGCCGGCATCTGCGCGGTCGCTCCCGAGGAGGGCTGGGAGCCGGGCCGACGCGCCGGCTACCACCTCGGGTGCGGCATGACGATGCTGGCCGAGGTGGTCCGCCGGGTCGACGGCCGCCGCTTCGAGCACTACGTGCGCGACGAGGTGTTCGGCCCCCTCGGGATGGACGACTGCTGGGTCGGCATGCCGGCGGACCGCCACGCCGCCTACGGCGAGCGCATCGGCACCATGCACGCGACCGCCGACGATTCCGTGGCGCCGATTCCGCTCGACGTGCTGGACACTGCGGAGGCCCTGGCGCGCTGTTCACCCGGCGGCGGAGGGCGGGGTCCGATCAACCAGTACGCCCAGCTCTACCGGGCGCTCCTTCGAGGCGGCACGCTCGATGGCGCGCGGGTCCTCTCACCGCAGACGGTGGCCGCGATCAGCGCCCGTCACCGGGTCGGGCTGTTCGACGAGACGTACAACGTCGTGTGCGACTGGGGCCTCGGGGTCCAGGTCGACTCCTATGCGATGGGCCGGTACGCGTCGCCTCGCGCGTTCGGCCACGGTGGCGCGCTGTCGTCGTTCGCGTTCGCCGACCCGGACCACGCCCTGGTCGTCGTGATCCAGGTCAACGGGATGTGCGGCAACGACGATCACTACGCTCGCATGGCCGACGCGATGGATTCGGTGTACCTCGATCTCGGGCTTGCGCGCGAAGACGAGCCGGGCCGGGAGAAGGCCATGCCGCAGGTGTCGCTCGCAGTCGCATGAGCGCAGACAGTCCTGATGACGGAACCGACACGAAGGAGCGTCACGAGTGAGCGACAACTGGGAGACGGTGGGGATGGCCGATGTGAAGGCGGGTGACCGCGTCCGGTACCGCGACTTCGAGTTCACGATCGCGCGGATCGACGAGAAGTTCATGGGCCGCGACGAGATGATCTGCCTCATCGAAGACGAGCCCGACCGGTGGTTCGCGTACCCGGGTCCGGTCGCGGGCGAGATCGAGGTCCAGCGCGGCTGACATGCGCTCCTGGGCGGAAGGCGACTTCGAGGTCGCCCCGGGCGTTCGGCTCCACTACCGGCGCGCTGGTACCGGCACGCCCGTCGTGCTCGCGCACGGACTGCTCGACGACGGTGCCTGCTGGACGCGCACGGCCGACGTGCTCGCGGAGGCGCACGATGTCGTCGCGTACGACGCGCGGTTCCACGGAGCAAGCGCCGAAGCGCCCGACGCGCCCTGGGGTGGTGCCGACGACCTGATCTCCGTCGTGGAGGCTCTCGGGTTGGAGCGTCCTGCGCTGATCGGGCACTCGATGGGCGGAGCCGTCGCGGCGATGGCTGCGGCGTCGCATCCAGAGCGGTTCCGGGCGGTGGTCCTCGAAGACCCGGCATGGATCTCGATGCCGGCCGACCCCGACGCGCTCGCCGCAGGCCGGGCCGCGTTCGAGTCGATGGTGACGACCCCTGAGGACGACCTCGTGGCGCTGGGCCGCGCCATGAACCCGACCTGGCACGAGAGCGAGCTGGGGCCGTGGGCTGCGTCGAAGCGGCGATTCCGCGGCGCCGACCAGATGGCGGACGGCATGCGCGGGATCACCGAGGCGCCGTGGCGCGACGTGGTCGCGCGCATCGCCGTTCCCGTCCTGCTGGTCTGTGGTGGCGACGTCAGTCGGGGTCGTCTCGTGACGGCCGAGCAGGCAGCCGAGGCGCGCGAGTGCTGCCCCACGCTCGAAGTCGCGCTCTTCCCCGAGGCCGGCCACTGCGTTCGTCGCGAGGCGTACGACGGCTACATCAGCGCGGTCCGACGCTTCCTGGCGGACTGACACCCGCCGCCAGCGCAGCGAGCGCACGGGTGACGATGGTCGCCGGCGGCGCGTCGACGTCGAGCACGATCGCGTCGGGCGGCGGGTCGAGCAGCGCGAACTGCGATGCGAGCAGCTCCACGCCCGCGAAGTGCCCGGCCCTGCGGTCGATCCGCTGTGCGATCAGGTCGGGGTCGCCACGCAACAGGATGTAGCGGTTCGGCTCGAGTCCGGCATCGAGCACGTCGCGAGACGCACGCGTGAGCGCCGACGCGGCGAGCACGATGCCGCGAGGATGGGTGCGCAACACCTCATGGAGCCGGGCGAGCCAACCTGCGCGGTCGTGGTCGGTGAGCGGCACGCCGTCACGCATCTTCGCGATCGACGACTCGTCGTGGAACTGATCGCCGTCGACGAAGGGGACGTGGAGGGCGTCGGCCAGGAGGGATCCGATCGTCGTCTTCCCCGCGCCGGTGACACCCATCACCACGACCCGCGGAACGGTGGCCAGACGTCGTCGATCGTTCATCGGGCGCCATTCTCGCCGCCGGTACGCTGGTCGTGATGGAGACGGTCGACGACGTCCGCGATGCGCTCGCTGCGAACCAGTACCTCGCCGACGAGGGCCTGGCCACCGCGGTGTTCCTCGCCCTCCGCCTGCAACGACCCTTGCTGCTGGAGGGAGAAGCCGGCGTCGGCAAGACCGAGGTCGCCAAGGTGCTCGCCCGCTGGACTGGCGGCGAGCTGGTGCGGCTCCAGTGCTACGAGGGGATCGACGCCGCGCAGGCCGTCTACGAGTGGGACTACTCGCGACAGCTCCTCCACCTGCGCGCGGTCGAGGCCGCGGGAGAAGAGGTCGTCGAAGACGAGCTGTACTCGGAGCGGTTCCTCGTGAAACGTCCGCTGCTGCGTGCGATCGGTTACGAGGCCGACGCGCTCGGCGCCGTCGCTCCGCCCGTGCTGCTCGTCGACGAGGTCGACCGTGCCGACGACGAGTTCGAGGCCTTCCTGCTCGAGATCCTCTCCGACTACACGATCACGGTGCCCGAGCTCGGCACGTTCCGCGCCTCGCAGCCGCCGATCGTGATCGTCACGTCGAACCGCACGCGCGACGTGCACGACGCGCTCAAGCGGCGGTGCCTCTACCACTGGATCGCGCACCCCGACTTCGAGCGCGAGCTCGCCATCCTGCGCGTGCGCGCCCCGGAGGTGCCCGAACTCCTCGCTCGGCAGGTCGCCGCCGCGGTCGAGGCGCTGCGCGAGCTGGAGCTCTACAAGCCCCCTGGTGTCGCCGAGACCATCGACTGGGCGAACGCGCTGGCGGCACTCGGCCGAGCGGAGATCGACGAGCAGGCGGTCGACGTCACGCTCGGCACGATCCTGAAGTACCGCGAAGACCAGGAGCGCACGCGCGCCCATGGTGTCGGCGACCTGGTGACCGCGGCGGTGGCCCGCAGTGCCTGACCGTTCGGCGCGCGGCGACATCGACATCGGCGAGATCGACATCGGCGAGATCGACGTCGGTGAGATCGACGTCGTCGAGATCGACCGGGCCGTCGTCGGCTTCGCCCGGTTGCTGCGCGGTGTC
>DASUMF010000044.1:0-2202 GCA_036277835.1 Acidimicrobiia bacterium | reverse complement strand
TCCATGCGCTCCTCCGAGCCGAGCAGTGCGGCCGCGACGGGGCCGCTCGACACGCCGATCCCGAGACCGAACGCGGGCCGGCCGTCGGTCGCCCACTCGGCATCGAGCGCGCGCTGGTGCTCGATCATCGCGACGGCTGCGGCGATCGCGCGATCGGCGTGGTCGTCGACCGGCATCGGCGCGCCGAAGCACGCCATGACGGCGTCGCCCACGAACTGCATCACCGTGCCGCCGGCCGCGAGGATCGCGTGGTTCATCCGCGCGCGGTGCTCGCTGAGCTGGGTCGCGAGGTCGGTCGGCTCGATCAGCTCCGCGATCGTGGAGTAGCCGCGGATGTCGCCCATGAGGACCGTCACGTCGAGCCGCTCGCTCTCACCGATCTGACGCCCGTCGTGACGGAGCTTGTCGGCCAAGCCACTCGGCAGCAGCCGGCTCAGCTGCTCGCCCTGCTCTTCGCGGTCGACGATCGCCTGGTGCAGCATGCGAAGCCGCTTGAGCGCGCCCGACGTGCCGGTGCTGGCGCCGGCCGAGAGCTTGAGGAAGAGCTCCTCGACCGAGCTCGCCACCGCGGTGGCGGTGGTGCCGCGCGTCGCGGCGATCGCCTTGATCGGGCGCCCGGCCGCGATCTCGTGCAGGAGCTCCTCGTCGGCCGCGGTGAGACCCGCTTCGTCGGTCACCGGGGCCACGAGCGCCTCGACGATCTTCGGGTCGAGGACGGAGCCGCCGGTCGCGACCTCGCGCACCGCACGCGCCAGCTGGTCGCCCTCACCCACGCGGTCCTTCAGGAGGTACGCGTACCCGGCGGCACCGTCGCCGAGCAGCGACACCGCGTAGTCGGGGTCGTCGTACTGCGACAGGACGACGATGCCCGTGCCCGGGTGGCGCTTGCGGAGCTCCTTCGCCGCCAGGATGCCCTCCTGCTGGAACGACGGCGGCATGCGGATGTCGGTGACGAGCACCTGCGGCGCCGCCGCCTCGGCGCCCGCGATGAGGCTGTCGTAGTCGTCGGCGGTGCCGACCACCTCGAGGTCGGGCTCGAGCGCCAGCAGCGCGCGGACGCCCTCGCGCACGATCAGGTTGTCGTCGGCGAGGAACACGGTGATGCGCCGGCTCCTCGTCTCCTGCGCGCCGCCCGCCTCGGCCGCCCCGCCCGTGTCGCCCCCGCCACCGGTCATGGGCTCCATTCACTCCTGAATCGACCCTCTCGGCAAGGTGGGAGAGCACCCCACGCCCGGGAGGCTGCCACCCCGTCAGCCGGCGGGTTGTCACCCTCGCCCCGGTGGCGGCGGGAACCGTACCGTGGAGCCGACCATCGGAACCGGTCCGGGAACGGGGAGTCGAGGAGCCGTCCATGCGCATCGAGTCGTCGGTGACGAGCGTGTCGTGGATCCCGTCGGAGGCCGTCACGGGCCCCGTGATGAAGGGCACGTTCGACACCGGGTTCACGCACTACGACGACCCGCCCCCCGACGTCATCACCGACCTCGAGCAGATGCGCGACGACGGCTGCTTCCGCTTCGCGAACCGCCTCGCGGCGTGGATCGAGGTCAAGGGCGGGGAGATCGTCGACGCGGGGTACGAGGGTGGCGGGCTCATGGGCCGCACGACGGTGCGCCTGGCCCGCCTGCGCACCACGTTCGAGCCGGTGCCCCTCCCCGACCTCCGCCACGACCCCGAGCGATCCGCCACCGAGGTGCGCTTCGTGCAGACCACCGGCGGGCGCACCGGGCTGCCCGCACCGCGGCGCGTGAACCACCCGCCGTTCGTGCAGTTCAAGGCACCCACCGTCTGGACGACCCTCGCACTCACCATCCGCGCCGACGGCACGAGCGAGGCCGAGGTGCTCGGCGCGAGCAAGTTCCCGCGTCACTGGGTGTACGGCGACGACGGGGCGCTCACCGCGAAGGTCGGTCTCGCCGACTTCAAGGACTGGTACCGCGACGCGTTCGGGAAGCACACGCCGTGGGGCGACCACGATTCCGAGGCCCTCGTCACCGCGGTGGAGACCGCGCTCGAGCGCGAGCTCAGCACCGTGATCATGCGCGGCGGCGCCAAGCCGGGGATCGCCTCGGTCAAGGAGGGTGCCACGCTCGTCGCGCAGGGCGACGAGGGCACCGACCTCTTCCTCGTGCTCGACGGCGTGCTCCGCGTCGAGATCGACGGCGAGCCGATCGCCGAGCTCGGCCCCGGCGCGGTGCTCGG
>DASUMF010000043.1:0-2898 GCA_036277835.1 Acidimicrobiia bacterium | reverse complement strand
AGGTGTTGCGAACATGGCAGCCGGTCCGGTCGCCGAGCCGGATCGTCGCCGTCGTCGGCGTCGTCGTGCTCCTCGGCGTGCTGGCGCACGCGGTCGTCGGCAACCTCGACACGCTCGCAGACGAAGGTGCGTCGCTGCGAGCGACTGCCGCCGACCAGAAGGTGCGGTACAGCGCGCTCGTCGTCGCGCGCGCCGATGCCGATCGTGACCTGCCGATGTGGTTCTTCCCGAACAGCTTCGACGCGGGCGCGGTGATCGACGCGATCTCCGAGCTCGACTATCCCGTCTTCAGCAGCGACGAGTTGCTCCAGCTCCCCGAGCGCGATCGGCACGCGGCCGACGACCAGCTCTACGCGGTGCTGGGAGGTGGCGACGCGTCGCCGCGTGCGCTGACCGGCGCGGAGATCGAGCCGAGCGAGGCAGCGGGCGGAACGGTGGCGCGCGACGGCGCGTGTCTCACCTTCCGGCCCAGCGAGCGGGGCGCCCACCTCACCGTGGGCGGCGACGCGCTCGGCGTGCGCGTGGAGGCGACCGGGGCCGCACCGGTCGACGTGGCCGTGCGAGCGGTCGCCCACGGGTTCCGTGCCGAGCCGACGTTCACGGTGGCGCCCGGCGCGTCACGCGACCTCGTCCTGCGGCCCACCGGGATGGCGCCCTGGTCGGCGCGCCTCCGCGCGACCGACCCGTTCCGGGTCTGCGCGGTGGGCTGAGGCGAAGCCGGGAGCGCGAACCTCGGTGGCCTAACCTCCGCTCATGCGCGTGCCCATCCCCCGGCCGGGGTGCCACCGGTGACGGCTGCGCCCACCGGCACCGACGTCGTGATCGTCGGGGGCTGCGGTCACGTGGGTCTCCCGCTCGGCCTCGCGTTCGCACAGGCCGGGCTGCACGTCTCGCTGTTCGACATCGACACCGCCGCCGTGGCGCTGGTCAACGACGGGCGCATGCCGTTCGAGGAGCCCGGCGCGCTCGCGGTCCTCCACGACGTGCTCGCCGACGGGCGCCTCCGCGCCACCACCAGCGCGTCGTCGATCCGCGACGCGGAGCACGTCGTCATCGTGATCGGCACCCCGATCGACGATCACCTCAACCCCGAGATCCACGCCGTGCAGTCCGCCATCGAGGACATCGCGGTGAACCTCTCCGACGGCCAGCTCCTCGTGCTGCGGAGCACGGTGTACCCGGGCGTCACCGCGATGGTGGAACGACTCGTCGCGCGTCTCGGGCTCGACGTCGACGTCGCGTTCTGCCCCGAGCGAATCGCCGAGGGCAAGGCGATGACCGAGCTGCGCGAGCTGCCGCAGATCGTCGCGTCACGATCGGCGCGCGCGAGCGAACGCGCCACCAAGCTCTTCCGGTCGCTGTGCGACGAGGTCGTGTACCTCGAGCCCGAGGAAGCCGAGCTCGCGAAGCTCTTCACGAACACGTGGCGCTACATCAAGTTCGCGACGGCCAACCAGCTCTACATGATGGCGAACGACTTCGGCCTCGACTACGAACGAATCCGGAGCGCCGTCACCCACCACTACCCCCGCGCCGCCGACCTGCCCGGCGCCGGTTTCGCGGCCGGGCCGTGCCTGTTCAAGGACACGATGCAGCTGGCCGCGTTCAACAACAACAACTTCCATCTCGGGCAGGCCGCGGTCTCGATCAACGAGGGACTCCCGCTCTACGTCGTGGCCAAGCTCGAGCAGCACCACGACCTCTCGACGATGACCGTCGGGCTCCTCGGGATGTCGTTCAAGGCCGAGTCCGACGACACTCGCTCGAGCCTGAGCTACAAGCTCAAGCGGATCCTCAGGTTCAAGGCCGCGCGTGTCCTCACGACCGACCCGTTCGTCACCGGCGACCCCGACCTCGTCCCGCTCGACGACGTCGTGCGCGACGCCGATCTCCTCATCATCGGCACCCCACACCGCGAGTACCGCGCGATCCGCACCGACACACCCGTCGTCGACATCTCCAACCTGCTCGAACGCGGGGTTCGGGTCTGAGCGATCGGTCGGCGAGCACGCCACACGACACGTCGCTGCTGGCGCGCTGGTCAGGATGGATCGTCGCGACTGCCGCGGTGCTCGCGTCGTCGCTCATCTTCCACGCGGCGCGTGGCACCAGCTTCTTCCTCGACGAATGGTGGTTCATCGCGGATCGGCGCGACGTGTCGCTCGACGACTTCCTCCGGCCGCACTTCGGTCACCTGATCGCGATCCCCGTCGCGATCTACAAGGTGCTGTTCGAGACGTTCGGGCTCCGCTCGTACACGCCGTACCTCGTCGTGCTCGTCTCGCTCCACGTGCTCACCTGCGTGCTGCTCTTCGTGTACCTCCGGCGACGCGGGCCCGTCGTCTACGCGCTCGTCGCGACGATCGCGATGCTGTTCATCGGCCATGCCTGGGAAGACGTGATCTGGCCGTTCCAGATGACGTACCTGCTCAGCGCGGCAACCGGTGTGGCTGCGCTCCTCCTCCTCGACCGGCGCAGCCGCATCGGCGACCTCGGTGCCATGGTCGCGATCGCAGCCTCCATCGCGGCGGGAGGCGTCGGGCTGTCGTTCGCCGGCGGCGCACTCCTCGAGCTCCTCTGGACCCGCCGCGACTGGCGCCGGCTCTGGATCGCGGGCGCGCCTCTCGCGCTGTACGCGCTCTGGTACGTGAAGTACGAGGTCCCGCAGGGATCGCTCGACAACGTGACCCGGTTCGACCCCTTCACCACCCGCCTCGCCGGGGAAGCGTCGCGGTCCCTGCTCGGGACGTCGGTGGGGCTCGGCCAGGTCGTGATGGTGACGTTGCTCGTGGCCGTCGGCGTGCAGGTCGTACGCACGTGGCCGATCTCGGGACGCTTCGCCAACTGCATCGGCATGCTCCTCGGCTACTGGGCACTCCTCACCTACGCGCGTGGGGG
>DASUMF010000042.1:0-2956 GCA_036277835.1 Acidimicrobiia bacterium | reverse complement strand
GTGAGCCGCCACGGCAACAGGTGGTCGCGCAGGAACGCCGGGAACCACACGTGCGCGCCGGTGTCGCCGCCTGCCGCGGTCGTGTCGAGGAGCAGCAGCCCGGGTCGGAGCTGCGAGAGGGTGTAGGCGCAGCAGACGGCGACGACCGCGATGCTCGCCCAGAACTCGAACCGGTCGTACCAGGGTCGCGGCCGCGCGCTGCCCGGTTGGTCGTCGAGCTCGGGCGCGTCGACTACCTCACGCGTCGCGACCACCGCGCCAGCATGCCAGGCATGCCCGGCGATCCTCTGTCAGCCGGCGCGAGCGAGGTCGAGCACGTGCGTCAACGCGACGGGACCGTCGGGGGTCTCCCAGGACTGCGCTTCACAGCGGTGGCACCGCCGGAACGTGACCTCGCGATCCGCGATGTGCATCCGGATCTCGACGACAGCAGCCTTCGAACAACGTGAGCAGTGCACCCAGGACCTCCCAGCCCTCCGCGGCCCGGCTGACAGCCGGGTCGACTCTCGCCCGGACCATGATCGGCGGGGGCCCGCCGATCCTTGAGGGTGCTGTGACCGACGTCGCTCCCGCCTGCTTCGGCGCGCTACCGCTGCGCGATGAGCGCGATCGCGGTGAAGGCGTTGAACCCTGCGTGGAACAGGATCGACCGGCCCAGGTCGCCCGATCTCACCGCCAGCCATCCCGAGATCACGCCGAACAGCACGAGCACCGGCAACGCGATGACCGACCCGACGGTGAAGTCGAGGAGGTGGACCAGCCCGAAGGCGGTGGCGGACACGAACACCGCGACGCCGGGGGTGAACCGGCGCAGCAGGCTCCGCAGGAGGATGCCCCGGAACATGAGCTCCTCCGCCACCGGAGCGACGACGAGCACCGCGATCACCAGGAGCACGAACGCGCTCCCCGAGCCGCGCTCCACCACGGTGACGATCTCTTGCTTCGCCTCGTGGCCGTGCACCTCCTGGAGCAGGCGCAGGGGCCAGTAGCTCACGAGCTGCAACGCCACGCCGACGAGGAACCACGGCGCCGCGGCCCACCACCCGCCGCTCGGGGTGCTGGTGAGCCCGAAGTCGCCGCTGAGGGTTCCGACGCCTTTGCGCCGCGACACCAGCACGAGCCATGCCACGTATCCGGCGTCCTGAACCGTGACGGTGATGGCGATGTCGAGGGGCGTGAGGCGGTCGCCGGCGATGAAGCCGCCGACCATCACGGATGCGAGCAGCCCCACCACCCATGCGAGGAGGAAGTCGCCGATCCCCCAGGTGATCCTCGGCCGCGCGCGGGCGGCGGGGTCGGCGTGCACCCGGGGCACGTTACCGGCGTCGCGATCTCGGCCCCGGCGTCGTAGCATGGGATCTCCGATGAGCCGCCGCCCGACCGACCTCGACCCGGACACCAACGACGAGCGTCCGGCCGCGGGGCGCTCGGAGCCCGGCGAGCCCCGATCCGACGCTCCCGCCCCTCCTCCGCCTCCCTACTCGCCCCCGGCTCCGCCTCGTTCGGAGCCCCCGGCTCCGCCCGAGCACTTCCGTCCGGTCGGCAACGGCGCGCCGCCGGAGCGACCGAGCCCGCCGCGCCCACCCGCCGAGCGCAAGCCGCCGGGCGGTGGCACGTCGGCGTCGTTGCGATGGGTGCCGTGGGTGGTGCTCGCGCTCGTTGCAGCCGCGTTCCTGGTGAGCAGCCTCGCGGGCAGCAGTTCGTCGAAGGCCGACCTCACCTACTCGCAGTTCGAGCAGCAGGTGCAGGACGGCAACGTCAAGAAGGTCGAGTTCAACAAGTCGACCGGTTCGATCAACGGCACGTTCGAGTCGGCGCAGAACGGCAAGACCGAGTTCACGAGCTCGGGCCCGAAGGACGACCTCCCGCAGTCGATGCTCACGCTGCTGAAGAAGCAGGACGTCGACCTGCAGTACACCGACACGAGCAGCAACATCTGGGGCGACATCCTCATCTACGCGCTGCCGTTCGTGTTGATCATCGGCTTCCTCGTCTGGATGAGCCGACGCGCGCAAGGTCAGATGGGCGCGGTGATGAACATCGGGCGCAGCCGGGCGAAGGTGTACAACACCGAGAAGCCGCAGACGACCTTCGAGGACGTCGCGGGCTACGGGCCGGTGAAGCAGGAGATCGCCGAGGTCGTCGACTTCCTCAAGAACCCGGGCAAGTTCAAGGAGATCGGCGCGCGCATCCCGAAGGGCGTCCTGCTCGTCGGACCGCCCGGCACCGGCAAGACGCTCATCGCGCGGGCCGTCGCCGGTGAGGCCGGCGTGCCGTTCGTGTCGGTCACCGGTTCCGACTTCATGGAGATGTTCGTCGGTGTCGGCGCGGCGCGAGTGCGCGACCTCTTCCAGACCGCACGCAAGCAGGCGCCTGCGATCATCTTCGTCGACGAGATCGACTCGATCGGCCGCAAGCGCGGCGCAGGCCTCGGCGGTGGCCACGACGAACGCGAGCAGACGCTCAACCAGATGCTCGCGGAGATGGACGGCTTCGAGGCCACCGAGGGCATCGTGATGATGGCGGCCACCAACCGCCCCGACGTGCTCGATCCCGCGCTGCTCCGGCCCGGCCGCTTCGACCGCCAGATCATGGTGCCGCTGCCCACGCAGGACGAGCGGGTCAAGATCCTCGAGGTGCACTTCCGCGACAAGAAGATCGCCGACGACGTCGACGTCGACGTCGTGGCGCGCGGCACGCCGGGCATGTCCGGTGCCGACCTCTCCAACCTGGTCAACGAAGCCGCGCTCTTCGCGGTGCGACGCGGCGAGCACTCCGTGTACGCGGAGGACTTCGACGCGGCACGCGACCGCGTGCTGATGGGCCTCAAGCGCGAGTCGATGGCACTCACCGAGGAGGAGAAAGAGGTCGTCGCGTACCACGAGGGTGGGCACGCGGTGCTCGCCTACGTGCTCGAGCACGCCGACCCCGTGCACAAGGTCACGATCCTGCCCAC
>DASUMF010000041.1:0-3823 GCA_036277835.1 Acidimicrobiia bacterium | reverse complement strand
AGGCGCTCCCCGAGCACTCGCTCGACGACTGGGAGCTCGCGATGGCGGTGAACGCACGCGCCGCGTTCGTCACCTGCCGCGCCGTCATCCCTTCGATGGCCGCCCGCGGTGAAGGGGTCGTCGTGAACGTCGCCTCGATCTGGGCCGCACGCGGGGGTCCGGATCGCGTCGCGTACATCGCCGCGAAGCACGCGGTGCTCGGGCTGACGCGTGCGCTCGCGGCGGAGTACGGTCCCGCGGGTGTTCGCATCAACGCGATCAGTCCGGGGCCGGTGCGAACCCCGATGACCGCCTCGTTGGGCGGCGACCAATCGAGCTGGCTGGCACCCGAGGAGATCGCGGACGCCATCGTGTTCCTGTGCGGTGATGGTTCGCGAGGCATGTGGGGCGAGAACCTCGAGGTGCTCGGGCGCGGTCGCCCGGCGGGGCTGTGACCTCCGCCGCCCGACTCCGCCGCCTCCTCGCCGACGACGCGCCGGTGCTCGCCCCCGGTGCTGCCAATGCGCTCACCGCGCGCATCGTCGCCGACTGCGGCTTCGACGCTGTCTACGTGAGCGGTGCCGGCATCGCGAACTGGTCGCTCGGCGTCCCCGATCTCGGGCTCACCACGATGGCCGACGTCCTCGGCGAGGTCGCCCGCATCTGTGACGCCGTCGACATCCCGGTGATCGCGGATGCCGACACGGGCTACGGGAACCCGTTGAACGTGCGCCGCACCGTGCGCGAGTTCGAGCGCGCAGGCGTGGCGGCGATCCAGCTCGAGGATCAGGTCGACCCCAAGCGTTGCGGTCACTTCGACGGCAAGGACGTGATCCCCGACGCAGAGATGGTCGCCAAGGTCCGCGCCGCGGTGGACGCGCGCCGCGATCCCGATCTGCTGATCATCGCCCGCACCGACGCGCGCGCCGTCGAAGGCCTCGACCGCGCCCTCGAACGCGGCGCCGCGTATGCGGAGGCTGGCGCCGACGCTGTCTTCGTCGAGGCGCCGGTCGACACCGCGGAGCTCGCGCGCATCGGCCGCGAGGTCCCAGGACTCCTCGTCGCGAACATGGTCGAAGGTGGCCACACGCCGATCGTCGAACGCGCCGAGCTCGGCCGTCTCGGGTTCGACCTCGTGATCTACGCCAACCTCGGCGCGCGGGCAGCGATGCACGCGATGCACGACGTGCTCACCGCGTTGCGCGCCCAAGGGTCGAGCATCGGGCTCGAGGATCGCATCGTCACGATGGCCGAACGCAACCGTCTGACCGGCATGGCCGACTGGCAGGCGCTCGCGCGCGCCTACGAGGTCGACCGATGACCGCGAGCGACGGGGAGGGCTTCGACTTCGATCTCGTCGTGATCGGATGCGGTGTCGCCGGCGCGGCCGCGGCCGCGAGCGCGGCGGAGGAGGCCGCGGCCGCGGGCCGCTCCCTGCGCATCGCGATCCTGGAACGCACGGAGCCCGACCTGCGAGGCGGCAACTCACGGTGGACGGCGGCGTACCTCCGCATGACCGACGTCGACACGCCCGCACCCGGGTTCGTCGACGACCTCGTCGACCACGCGGCAGGCGCGGTCGACCGCGCCTACGCGCAGTGCCTGGCCGACGAGGCCGGTCCCACGCTGCGCTGGCTCGAGGGGCTGGGCGTCGAGTTCGGCGAGCTGCCGACGATCTTCCTGACCCAGTCACGGCCACGGCTGCTGCCGGTGGGGGGCGGCCGGGCCGTGCTCGACACGCTCCTGCAGCGGGCCGAGGCGGCGGGAGCGACGATCGTGTACCGGAGCACCGCGTGGCGGCTCGAGCTCGGTGACGACGGCGCGGTCGCCGGCGTGCGCGTGCGAAGCGCCGACGGCTCCTCGTCACTCGGCACGACCCCGGCGGTGGTCATCGCCTCGGGTGGCTTCGAGGGCAACCCCGAGATGATGACCCGCTACGTCGGCCGGTCGGTCCGCACGGTGGCGATCGGCGGGCAGCACAACCGCGGTGAGGGCATCGAGATGGCCCTCGCGGTGGGCGCGCAGGCCGCGGGCGACTGGAGCCAGTTCCACGCCGAGCCGGTCGACCCGCGGTCGGCGCGCGAGGAGGCCGTCGTGATGGTGTACCCGTACGCGCTCCTCGTCGACGGTGCGGGACGACGCTTCCTCGACGAGGGACACGCCACCATCGACGAGCAGTACGAGGCCACCGCCCGGCGGATCCTCGCGCTGCCGGAGGGTCGCTCCTGGATCGTCGGCGACCAGCGCCTGTTCGCGCTCCCGCGGTTCGACGACATCGTGCAGACGACCGAACCACCGGTGTCCGCGGCGACGATCGCCGAGCTCGCGGTCGCGATCGGCGTGCCGCCGGCGAACCTCGTGCGCACGGTCGACGCGTACAACGGCGCAGTCGGGAACGGCACGTTCGATCCGCTCCGCCCCGACGGCAAGGCGACCGTCGGTGTCGAGCCACCGAAGTCGAACTGGGCGAACCCGGTCGACGAGCCGCCGTACGTCGCGTGGCCGCTGGAGTGCTCGAACGTGTTCACCTTCGGCGGCCTCGGCACCGACCTCGACGGGCGCGTCGTGACCGCGGACGGCGCGCCGATCCCCGGCCTGTACGCCGCCGGCGAGGTGACCGGCCTCTACCACGGCAAGTACACCGGGGCGACGTCGGTGCTGCGCGGGCTGGTGTTCGGCCGACGCGCCGGTCGCCACGCGGCGCGCTACGTCGTGTCACGGCAGCACCCGGCATCCACGACCTGAAGGGAGGGCGCCATGCCCCTCGTCGACATCCACGTGATCAAGGGCATCTGGAGTGATGAGCAGAAGGAGGAGATGATGCGGGTCACCACCGACGCGCTCGTCGGGGTCTGGGGGGAGAACGTCAGGAAGATGACGTGGGTCCGCGTCCTCGAGACCGAGGACGGGCAGTGGATGATCGGTGGCGAGGTGTTCACCAGCGATCACGTCGCGCGTCTCCGCGCCGGCGAGCTCTGACAGGGGGAACGGGATGGGCCTGAACGAACGGACACTCGATCGGGGCGACGGCGCGCTGCCGCTGCTGGTCGGCACGCCCGACGACGCCAACGGCGCGGCGATCGTGCTCGCGACCGAGGCCTACGGCATCAACGAGTTCACGCGCGGCGTGGTCGCGAAGCTCGCCGCGCTGGGCTACGCCGTGCTCGCCCCCGACTACTACCGGGGCGCGGGCCCGAAGGACGCCGACAACTACGAGGACTTCACCGAGGTGATGGAGGCGATCGGCGGTCTCGACTTCGCCCGCGCCACACACGACGTGATGGCATCGGTCGACCACGCGCGCGAGCTCCCCGGCGTCGACCCGGAGCGAGTGGCGGTGTGGGGCTACTGCACCGGTGGCACGTTGGCCCTCCTCACCGCGGCACTCGACCGCCGGCTCGCAGCCGCAGTCGTGTTCTTCCCGAGCCAGCCGACGTTCGCCGAGTTGGACGCGCGGCATCCGGTGCAGCCGATCGACCTGCTCTGGAACGTCGCGTGCCCGATGCAGCTGCTCTACGGCGACCAGGACTTCCTGGCCGACGTGATGCCCGAGATCGCGCGCCGCCTCGAGCAATGGGGTGTCGAGCACGAGATGAAGGTCTACGAGGGCGCGGGCCACGCGTTCAGCGCGCCGGTCCCTCCGTTGCGCCACGACGCGGCCGACGCCGCGTCGTGGGTCGACGCCACCGCCTTCGCGGCGCGACACCTTCTCGATTGAGCGCAGGGGCGCGTCAGAGCGTGACGACCACCCTCGCCCGCGCGATGTTCTCGACCGGGAGGCCCTGACCCTTCAGGCCGTCGCGGTGACCGGCCACGCGCAACCCGCAGAAATACGTGCCGGGTT
>DASUMF010000040.1:0-2832 GCA_036277835.1 Acidimicrobiia bacterium | reverse complement strand
GAGGAAGCCACCGAGCGCCCAGTTCGAGCCGGCCACGAAGTCGGGCGACCAGCCGAGCGCAGATGCCGATCGCTCGCTCTCGGCCACCGCCGACGTCGCGAGACCGAACAACGCGTAGCGCGACATCGCCCAGAGCCCGATGGTGAGCACCACCGAGATGCCGAGCAGCCACAGCCGGTCGACGCCGATCGCGACATCGCCGATCGACACGAGCTCTTGCGGGAGATAGGGGCTCGTGAAGTGCACGTCGATGCCCCAGATCAACGCGGCCGACGACTGCAACACGATGAGCACGCCGAGGGTGGCGACGGTACGGGTGAGTGCCGATGCGGCGCGCAGCTGCCGCATCACGCCGAAGTGCACGAGCAGGCCGAGCACGCTGGTGACGAGCGCGGCACCGAGCACTGCCGGCACCGCCGGCCACGCCTGGTTGTCGCGCAGCTCGAGGAACAGGAAGCCGCCCACCATCGCGAACGCGCCCTGCGCGAAGTTGATGATGCCCGAGCCGCGGTAGACGACGATGATGCCCTGCGCGAGCAACACGTAGATCGCGCCCGTCCCCAGCGCGAGCACGCCGAACTGCAGCACCTCGGTCATGTGAGGTACGCCGCTTCGATCTCTTCGACGCGGTCGCGGAGCTCGGCGCCCGAGCCCTGCATCACGACCTGGCCCCGCCGCATCACGTACGCACGGTCGGCGACGTCGAGCGCGCGCGGGATGTGCTGCTCGACGAGCAGCACGCCGAGCCCTTGGTCGGCGGCGTCACGCACCGAGCGCAGCAGACGCTCCACCACCTTCGGGGCGAGACCGAGTGAGAGCTCGTCGGCGAGGAGCAAGGTGGGCTCGCGGGCGAGCGCACGCGCGAGGGTGAGCATCTGCTGCTCACCACCCGACAGCAGCCCGGCCGGCACCTTGAGTCGCTCGTTGAGCTCGGGGAAGCGCTCGAGCGCTCGGCGCGTGTCGACCCGACCGACGCGCAGGTTGTTCACCGTCGACATGCCCATGAACACGGAGCGTTCCTCGGTGACGACGGCCATGCCGCCCCGCACGCGCTTGTGCAGCGGTGCCCGCGTCGACTCGCCGTTGAAGATCACCTCGCCCGAGATCAGCGGCAGCTCGCCGCTCAGGGTCATGAGCGCGGTGGTCTTCCCCGCGCCGTTCGGGCCGAGCAGCGCGACGACTTCTCCCGCCTGCACCTCGAGGTCGAGGCGCTGGACCACGGGCACGTCGTTGTACCCGCAGGTCAGCCCGCGCGCGGCGAGCAGCGTCACTTCTGCTTCGCTGCCTTCGCCTCGCCCTTCTGGATCAGCTTGAAGATGTCGGTGCCGTCGCCCGGGGGCAGGGGCTTCCAGGAGCCGTTGCCGCCGTACTGGATGAAGAACCCGGTGCCGATCGAGATGCGCGGGCTGCTGGCGATCGGTCCGTTCGCGCTCGGCACCCAGTTGCCGACCATCGGCAGGTCGAGGCCCTTCGACGCGTTCAGCGTCTCGAGGAGCGTGGGTCCGGTGATCTCGCCGGTCATCGACTGCGCAGCCGTTGCCACCGCGTAGATCGCGAGCCACGTGGCGACGCCGTTGCTGCGGGTGTTGTCGCCGTTGAACGAGCCGGCGGCCTTCATGTCCTTCACGTACTGCGCGGTGGCGGGCGAGTTCTTGCCCTTCACGTTCACGTGCGGGAGGGCGGCGCCGGCAACGATGTTCTTCGCCTGCGCTCCGAACGAGTCGAGCGTCTCCTGGCGCAGGGTGCCGTCGGCGACCCCGACGAGCATGTCGCCCAGGCCGAACTGCGCCATCGTGCGGATGAACGCGGCATCGACCGATTCGGTGGCGATGAGCACCACGCCGTCGGCCCCCGAGTTCTTGAGCTGCTGCACCTGCGCCGACACGTCGACGCTCTGGAAGGTGACGATGATGTCGCTCACGAACTTGCCGCCTGCGCCGATCGTCGCGTTGCGCGTGGCTTCCTCGATCGGGTTCGACGACGCGATGTCGAGGTGGACGATCCCGAGCTTCTTGGCGCCCAGTGAGACGAGCGCGGCGCCCTCGGAACCGAAGATCACGGGCAGGCCGCCCTGCGTCGGGAACGAGATGGGGTCGTTGTTCGAGGCGAGCGTGGTGAAGATCGGGATCTTCGCCTCGGCGAGCAACGTGACACCGTCGTCGGGTGCGCTGCCCACGTAGGCCGCGTCCTTGTTGTCGATCGCCTGGCGCACGCACTTCATGAAGTCGGCGGCGTCCTGGCCGATGACCTCACACACGTCGAGCTCGATCTTCACGCCCTGCTTGTTGAGCGACTTCACGGCCGCTTCGGCCGAGGCGGGCACCTCGGGCATCGGCTGACCCTCGGCCGAGATCTCGACCAGCAGCACCTTGAACGGCTGCGTCGCGGCAGCGGCGCCGGAAGCGACGCTCGTGATGCCGGTCAGGGCGATGGCGGCGGTGGCCGCCACCGCGATCGCGGCGAACCGCGTGCTCCAAGACGAAGTGCGCATGCCCGGTGTTCCCCCCAAGTGAGCGAAAGTTTGGGAGACCCTAGCGAGATTGGGGGTGACTCGCAATCTGTGCCGACGGCTCGGCGCCCAGGTCGCCGATCACCTCGAGGAGATCGAGCGCGTCGATCATGAGCGTCTCGAGATCGCGGTCGGGCTCCGCGTACCACGCGACGCTCGCGGCGGAGAGCGCCCCGCGGATCGCGGCGACGAGCACGTTGGCGCCGAGGTCGCTCTGCGTGGTGCCCAGCCGCCGGGCGATGGTCTCGAGGTGTCGTTGCGACGTCGTGGCGTCGGCGCTGATGCGCGCACCGACGAGCGGCGACCGCTCGATGATGCGGTTG
>DASUMF010000039.1:0-9497 GCA_036277835.1 Acidimicrobiia bacterium | reverse complement strand
GGGCGCGGGGGCCTCGGGCGCGGCGGGCTCGGCTGCCGCTTCCGTCGCGGCGGCCGGGGCGTCCGCGGGTGCGGACGGCGGAGGTGCCGGCGCAGCCCCGCTCGCGGCGAGCACCGCGAGTCGTGTCCCGACCTCGACCGTCTCGCCCTCGGGCACGAGGATCTCGGTGACCGTGCCGCTGGCCGGCGCGGGCACCTCGGAGTCGACCTTGTCGGTGGAGACCTCGAAGAGCGGCTCGTCGGCCTCCACCGTCTCACCCACCTGCTTGAGCCAGCGGGTGATCGTTCCCTCCGTGACCGTCTCCCCCAGCTGGGGCATCGTCACGTCCACGCGGTTCTCCTGTCGTCTCGTCGTCGCCGCGTCAGTGGAGCGGTCGCCCGGTGAGCGCCATCGCGGCCTCGCCGAACACCTCGCTGAGCGTCGGGTGGGGGTGTACGAGTGCGGCGATGTCGGCGGCGTTCGCCTCCCAGTTCACCGAGAGGTACCCCTCGGCCAGGAGCTCCGTGGCCCACGGGCCCACGAAGTGCGCGCCCAGCAGGAGCCCGTCGGCATCGGTCACGAGCTTCACGAGCCCCTCGGTCTCGCCGAGGATCACGGCCCGGCCGTCGCCGGCGAAGCGCTGCGTCGCGACGACGACGTCGTGGCCCTGCTCGCGCGCCTGCTCCTCCGTGAGGCCGCACCACGCGACCTCGGGCTGCGAATACACCACCCACGGCACCTTGCCATAGTCGATCGGGGTGACGAGCTCGTCGAGGATCGTCTTGCACACGACGATCGCCTCCGCGAATCCGACGTGGGCGAGCGCCGGGGTGGCGACCACGTCGCCGGCCGCGAACACGCCCGGCACGTTCGTGCGCATCTGCTCGTCGACCACGATGAAGCCGCGGTCGTCGATCGAGACCACGCCGTCGATGCCGAGCCCGCTCGACAGCGGTGAGCGCCCGACCGAGACGATGACCTTGTCGACGGTGACCGATTGCTCGCCCGCGCCGGCGTCCCAGGTGACGGTGAGCTCGCGCGCGCCGTCGATGCCCGTGATGCGCGCCCCGGCGTGCACGTTCACGCCGCGCTTGCGAAACGACCGGGCCAGCACGTTGCCGACGTCCTTGTCGGTGGCCGCCATGATCCGCGGCAGCGCCTCGAGGATCGTGACCTCGCTGCCCATGTCGACGAGCATCGACGCGAACTCGACGCCCACCACGCCGCCGCCGATGATCGCGACGCGCGGCGGCAGCTCGGTGAGCTGGAGCACGTGGTCGGACGACAGGATCCGGGTGCCGTCGAAGTCGAGGCCGGGCAGCGCGTTGGGCGACGACCCCGTGGCGATCAGGAGGTTGCGGCCCGCGACCTCGGTGCCGTCGGCCACGCGCACGCGGTGCGCAGCCACGTCGACGACCTCACCCCGTCCGGGCACGACCGTGACGTTCCGGCCCCGCAGGAGCGTCTCGAGACCCTTCGTGAGGCGGTCGACCACTTCCTGCTTGCGCGACTGGGCGCGCCCGAGGTCCAGCGTGGGGAGCCCGGCGTCGATGCCGAAGTCGGGGGCCCGCTGGATCGTGCGCAGGACCTCGGCCGTCTGCAAGAGCTCCTTGGCCGGGATGCAGCCCCGGTGGAGGCAGGTGCCGCCGATGCGCTGCTCCTCGATCACGGCCACGTCGAGCCCCGCTGCGGCGCCGTAGAGCGCGGCGGCATACCCGGCGGGCCCTCCGCCCAGCACTACGAGGTCATGGTCCTCGGCCAGTGTGGCCACCTCCCTCAATCCTTCTCGGCCCGATGTGCTCGGTGTCGGATCCCGCGTCGGACGCGGGTCGTACTACTTCTCTCGGCCCAACGCCTGGCCGCCTGGACATTCTTCCAGGTGGGACCGCGGCGTCACCGCGCCAGGAGGATCTGCACCGCCCCGGCTGCGAGGATCGCGAACCCCGTGATCGCCGCGAGGACGAGCAGGGTGCGCGTGCTCATGGCGGCCATCCTCGCACGGCACGACGATCGGCGTTCCATCCGCTCCGTGCCAACGGCCATGCCGCTCCGGGCCACGACCGGTTCGCGGCTCGGGAGGGGTGCGCCGATATGCTGCGGCAGGGGCTCGAACGCCGCATCGGACGGCGGATCGCGAGCACGACACCCCGGCCGCGAATGTCCCGCGAAATGCCACAGCGCGCACAACGCCTGATCGAGGCGGCGAAGAGGGTCCCGGTTCCCGAGGGCACCTATGCCGTCGGGCTCGGTCTCATCATCTCGGGCATCACTGCCTACGCGTTCCAGATCCTCTCGTTCCGGGGCCTGTCGAAGTCCGACTACGCCGCCCTGAACGGTCTCTGGATCTTCGTGTTCGTCGTCGCCCCCGGGTTCTTCCTCCCGCTCGAGCAGGAGGTGAGCCGCGCGGTCGCCGATCGCCGAGCGCGTGGCATCGGTGGCGGCCCGGTCGTGCGCAAGGCTGCGATCGCCGGCATCGCGCTCACGTCGTCGCTCATCGTCCTCACGCTCGTGTGCGCGGTGGTGTTCCCGCTCACCGATCGGCTGTTCCACGGGCAGAGCGTCCTGCTCGTCTGCTTCCTCATCGCACTCGCCACGTACGCGGTGCAACACCTCACACGCGGCACGCTCTCGGGCAACGGCCGCTTCGGCCCGTACGGCACGATCCTCGGTGTCGAGGGGATCGTGCGCGTGCTCCCGCTCATCGTGCTGGTGGCGTTCGGCATCGAGGATCTCGTCTGGTACGGCCTCGCCCTCGCGATCCCGCCGCTGATCGCCGCGCTCGTCGCCCTGCGCGGTCAGCACCACCTGATGGATCCTGGGCCCGAGGCCGAGTGGTCGGAGCTGTCCTCGAACCTCTCGCTGCTGTTCTTCGGCTCCCTCAGCGCCCAGGCGCTCAGCTACGCGGCCGCGCTCGGCGCGATCGTGCTCGCGAGCGGCAAGTCGGAACGTGAGGCTGCGGCCGACTTCATCGTCGGGTTCTTCCTCGCCCGCATCCCGATCCTGCTCTTCCAGGCCGTACAGGCGGCGCTGCTCCCGAAGCTCGCGGGGCTCGTGGGCTCCGGCCAGATCGCCGACTTCAAGAACGGCTTGAAGAAGCTCGTCATCATCGTGATGGGCATCGGCTTCCTCGGTGTCGTGGCCGGCATCGTGATCGGGCCCGAGATCGGCAAGATCCTGTTCGGCGACAGCTTCCACCTCGACAGCGTCGACCTCGGCCTGCTGTTCGCCGGCAGTGCCGCGTTCATCCTCGCCCTGACCCTCGCCCAGGCGCTGATCGCACTGCAGGGGCACGGGCGGGCGCTCGTCGCGTGGGTGGTCGGCCTCGTGATCACCGTCGGCGTCATCGCAGCCACGAGCGGGAGCTACTTCCTCGACCGGGTCGAGTACGGCTTCCTCGCCGGGTGCTGCGCGGCGGCGTTGGGCATGGGGCTGCTGCTCCTCACCCGCATCCGCACCGCCACGCCCGAGAGCCTCGAACGACTCGTCGAGCAGCTCGAGCACGAACCGCTCGAGATCTGAGTTCCCCACAACCTCGAGCTGGCGTCAACCGTGGGGCCATGCACCCCGCTGCTGACGACAGTTCGCGTTCGGGTCAGACGCGGTCGTGCAGCCGTGCTGCGATGCTCGAACCGATCACGAGGGACGCCGTCGCCGCAGGTGACGGCGCGTTGAGCACGTGCACGGCACGGGGGGTCTCGCGCAGCACGAAGTCGTCGTAGAGCGTGCCGTCACGACCGAGCGCCTGGGCGCGCACCCCTGCGGCGGTGGGCACGAGATCGTCGGGCGTCACGCCCGGCACCATCCGAGCGACGGCCCGCGCGAGCAGGGTGCTGCTCGCGGAACGGGCGATCTCCTCGATCGACACCCGCCAGTAGCGCTCCGCGAGCTTCCAGAAACCGGGGAACCGCGCCAGGGCGGCCAGCTCACGGCGGTCGACCGCCGACCACGTGTAGCCCTCTCGTCGGAGCGCGAGCACCGCGTTCGGGCCGACGTGTACGTGGCCGTCGATGTTGCGCGACACGTGCACGCCGAGGAACGGCAGATCGGGATCCGGCACCGGGTACACGAGCGTGCGGACGCGTGCCGCGGCCGGACCGACGAGCTCGTGGTACTCCCCGCGGAACGGGACGATGCGCACATCGGGGCGTGGTCCGAGCACCTCGGCCGCGACCTCGTCGCAGTGGAGCCCGGCGCAGTTGACGACGACGCTCGCACGCACGAGCCCACCGTCGGTCTCGACCACCATCGCGTCGTGTCGCTCGTGGAGCGCTGCGACGCGCGTGCCGAAGTGGATCTCGGCGCCCGCGTCGCGCAAGGAGGCCGCGAGCGCCTCCGCCACCAGCGCGTAGTCGACGATCCCGGTGGAGGGCACGTGCAGCGCCGCCACCCCCCGCACGCCGGGCTCGTGGTCCCGGAGCGCGCGCGCGTCGAGCCGCGCCGTCTCCACGCCGTTCGCGGCGGCGCGGGTCTCGAGCGTCGCGAGGCGTGGGAGCTCGCGCGGATCGACGGCCACGATCACCTTGCCGCAGCGCCGGAACGGCACGCCGTGGGCGGCGCAGAACCGCTCCATGGCCAGGCGTCCGGCGACCGCGGTGGTCGCCTTCAGCGAGCCGGGCTTGTAGTAGATGCCCGAGTGGATGACCCCGGAGTTGCGACCGCTCTGGTGTCGCGCGACGCCGTGCTCCTTCTCCAGCACCGCGACGCGCGCGCCCGGGCGATCGGCCAACACCGCGCGGGCGGTGGCCAGGCCGACGATCCCGCCACCGACCACCACCACGTCGTACTCGGTCATGCGCGAACCAGCTCTGCTCTCGGGGCACCCACGTAGCATCCTCGCGATGCGACCCGCCGACAGCGAGCTCGTCGAGAGCACCGAGCCCGGGCCCTCGACACGCGAACCGTCGGATGTCGCGCCGCGCTTGCGCGTCGCGCTGGACGGTACTCCCTTGCTCGGGTTGCGCACGGGTGTCGGCCACCTCACCGCGGCGTTGATCGAGGCGCTCGCGTCATCGGGCCATCTCGACCTCGTCGTGTACGCGATCACGTTCCGGGGCCGCCGTTCGCTCGCCGCGAGCGTCGACCAGCATGCCGAGTCAGCCGTGCGCTCGATGCCGGCACGCCTCGTGCAGGAGTGCTGGCGGCGCTCCTCGTTTCCACGCATCGAGCACTGGACCGGCCGGGTCGACGTGGTGCACGGCACGAACTACGTCGGGCCACCGGCGCGGGCGCCGGTCGTGATCTCGGTGCACGACCTCACGTTCGCGTACCACGCAGCGCTCGCCGCACCCAACCACAACCTCGAGCTGATCAGCCGCGCGCTGAAGCGGGGTGCAACCGTGCACACGATCAGCGACTACGTCGCCGCCCAGGCCCGCGACCTGTTCCGTCTCCCCGACGACCGTGTCGTGCGGATCTATCCGGGACTGGTGACGGCGGGCCACGGCGACGCGCGACGCGGCCAGGCGCGCGCCGGGACCGACCGGTATGTCCTGTTCCTCGGTGAGCTCGGTCCGCGCAAGAACGTGTCTCGGCTGGTGCGCGCGTTCGACGAGGTCGCGCGCGACGACCCCGACCTCCACCTCGCGCTCGTCGGTCCCGACGGTGCGGACACGCCGCGCGTCGAGGACGCCATCGCGCGGGCGCAGCACGGCGCGCGTGTGCATCGCCTCGGCTACGTCACGGGCGCCGATCGCCTCGACCTCCTCGCGGGTGCGAGCGTGTTCGCCTTTCCATCGCTCGACGAGGGCTTCGGCTTCCCGCCCCTCGAGGCGATGAGCGCCGGTGTTCCCGTGGTGGCAGCCGACGCCGGCGCGCTGCCCGAGGTGCTCGGCGACGCGGCGTTGCTCGTGGATCCCACCGACGTCGGCGCGCTGGCAGGGGCGATCACCACCGCGCTCGAGCCGGTCGTCGCCGGTGAGCTGGTCGCCCGCGGTCGGCTCCGGGCGGCGCGCTACCGCTGGGACCGGACCGCGACCGAGCTCGAGGCGCTCTATCGCCGGCTCGCCCGGCCGGCTGCGACTCAGCTTCCCTGACGGTCGAGCCAGCCGAGCAGCGTCGCGATGGCGCGCGGATCGTGGCGCAAGCGGTGGCCGGCCCCCTGCACGAGGCGCAGCTCGGCGTTCGGCCCGGCCGCGTCGGCGAGCGCGCGTGCGTCGGCCACCGGCACCTCCGCGTCGTCGACGCCGTGGAGCACGAGCAGCAGCCGCTCGCCGAACCGTGTCGCCGCCGCGACCGCGTCGACGCGCGCGACCTCGCGCACCCACGCCGCCCGGTCGCCCGGGAAGCCCTCGGTGCGGATCATGCCCATCTCGCGCGCGTGCTCCATCAGGTACCCAGGATCGCGTGCCCAGTCGCGCAGCGTGCTCGGCGCCGCGATGGTGGCGACGCCGCGCACCAGCGGATCGGTGGCAGCCTCGCACACCGCGAACGTGCCACCGTGCCCGAAGCCGGCGAGGAACACGGTTCGCACGTCGTCGCGGTCGGTGAGCACGCGCACCGCGGCGCGGAGGTCGTCGAGCCACCCGAACGCGGAGAAGTCGCCGTCCGACGTGCCCGTGCCGCGGAAGTTGAACGTCAGCACGGGCCAACCGAGCTCGCGCGCCAGACGGTCGGCGAGCTCGGGGTACGTGTTCCCGACGGCCGACGCGCCGCGCGGGCCGTTGGGGAGTCCGTGGCACAGGACCAACCCGAGGCCGCGCGCGGGCGCGGGCGGCTCGGCCAGGTGCGCGGCCAGGCGGAGCGGTCCCGACGAGATGCTGTCGTCCATGCGAGACCTATTCTGGGTCGATGGCACCCGCCTACAAGGAATGGGCCACGATCGTCCACGCGTTGCTCACGGGCGAGCAGGTCCTCGACGTCCGCAAGGGCGGGATCCGCGAGGACGGTCGCCACTTCGCGGTGCAGGCGCACCGGTTCTGGCTCTACCCGACCGCCGAGCACCAGCAGGCCGACCTGTTGTCGGTGCCGTACCGCCACTGGATCGACCTCGCGCACGCCTCGCCGGTGGGCGAAGCCATCGTGCTCGAGGGATGGGCCGACCTCGCGCGGGTCGCGACCGTCACCGAACCGGAGGAGCTCGACGCGATCGCGTCGAAGCTCGTGTGGACACCCGACTACGCCGCGTCGAGGCTCAAGTGGAAGAAGCGCGACCCGCTCCACGTGCTCGCGCTGCGCGTCCCCCGGCTGCTCGAGCCGGTCACCGTGCCGTGGCGCGACGAGTACGGGGGATGCACCTCGTGGGTCGAGCTCGACGGGCTCCCCGACGACCCCGCGAGCCTGCGGAGCGAGCCGGCACTGTCCGACGTCGCGTTCGCGGCGCGGCTGCAGGGCGCAGTCGACGCGCTCCCGGGGCTGCAACCTCCCGATTGACACCGCGTGGCGACGGTGCTCGATGGCGGCTCAGTGGTAGTAGCCGACCACGTCGACGACGTAGTCGCTGGCGCCCAGTGACGAGTTGCGCAGCTTCACCTTCCCGTCGGGGCCGAGCTTCACCTTCACCAGGTTGGGCACGGTCTGACCGGGTGCGAAGTTGAGGTTGGACGCGTTCGGAGGGGCGACATCAGAGGGGAAGAGGGTCGCGTCGCCCGCGGCGCCCGGGCCCACGACGGTGACGTTGACCACCACCGCCGTCACGCCCGTCGGCGGTACCGGGCCGCTGCCCGCGATGGTGATCGAGCGAATCTCGTTCGCACCCCACTTGCCCGTGGTCCCCTGGTTGATCCGGGAGTCGACGATCCGCGTGGGGGTGACCGACTGGAAGCTCGTGGTGATCCCCGGCGGTGGCCCGAAGTAGCCGACGACGTCGGCGACGAGGTCGGTGCTGCCGGTCGTCGAGTTGAGGATGTTCACCGCGCCGCCGGCACCGATGCCGACCACCACGAGGTTCGGCACGATCTGGCCGGGGACGAAGTTCACGTTCGACACGTTGGGCACCGCGAGCCCGTTCGGCCACACGCGCAGATGACCAGCCGCGGTGGGCTGCACCGCGGTGACGTTCAGCGCGACCGCGACCGCTCCGGCCGGCACGCCCAGCGCGGCACGCCCGGCGATGGTCACCGTCTTGGTCTGGTTCGGCGCGGCTGCTCCGCCTCCCGCGAACTGCCCGTCGGCAGTCGCGGTGCCGGGTCGGGTGTCGAGGGCGCGCGCCGGTGCGAGCGCCTTGTAGCGGCTGCCGGAGTTGACGTTGCTGCCGTCGGCGAAGAAGCCCGCGACATCGGCGATGTACTGGGTGGTACCCGGCGAGTTGTTCTCGATGCGCACCGCCCCGCCCGTACCGGGCGCGACGACGACGAGGTTCGGGACGGCAGTGCCGGGCGTGAAGTTCAGGTTCGACGCGACGGGCGCCGCCGTGCCGCTGGGATGGACGATCGCGTGCCCCGCCGCAGTGGCGTCGACCGCAGTGACGTTGAGCACCACCGCCGTCACCCCGGCCGACGGCACGCCGCCGCGGCCGAGCACGGTGAGATCACGACCCGACGACGGTTGCCACGGCCCCGACAGCCCGGTGCCGTTACGAGAATCGAGGATGCGCGCCGGGGAGAGCGAGAAGTACGCGCCGTCGGAGGTGTACGGCGTCGCGCTGACCTCGTTCGACGCGGTCGTTCCGACGCCGTTCACCGCTTCGATCTTGTAGAAGGAGGTCTGACCGTTGGCGAGCCCGGTGCCCGGTGTGTCGTCGAAGGTCGTCGGGCCCGGGACCGAGATCTCGGTCAGGAGCGCCTCGCTGCCGCTGGTGGTGCCGCGCATGACTCGGTACTTCTGCAGCGAAGCGCCGCCGTCGTCGGGAGTGGTCCACGACAGGTGCACCTTGGCATTCGAGGCCGTCGCCGAGAGCACCGAAGCGGCGGGAGGGCCCGGTGAGAGGGGGGTCGCGGACGCGACGCTCGACGTGGTCGTTCCCACCGCGTTCGTCGCCCGGACCGTGTACCAGTACGTCGGACCGAACACCGGCGGCACGTCGACGTAGGTCGTGGAGTCGACACCCGGCGTGGCGACCAGCACGGGGCTGGGATCGTTCGCACTGGTGCCGCGGAAGACCTGCAGCTGGGAGACCAGGGATCCACCGTTCGTCACGATCCACGAGAGCGGTACCCGCCCCTTCACGCCGGTGGTCGCATGCAAGGTGAAGGGACACGGGGCGAGCGTCTGGGGCGCCCCGATGTAGGACGGGCCCGCGAACAGGAGACGAGGCGGCACCGCGTTCACACCGGTCGGGACGTTCGGGGTCGCGTTGGTGGTGATCGCGGCGGCCACCTGCGCCGGGGCCGCGCACGGGTTCGCCTCGAGGTACCGAGCCGCAACACCTGCGACCGCGGGCGACGCCATCGACGTGCCACTCAACACCGCGGTGGCCGAGTTGGAGGTCCTCCAGGCCGACGTGATGCTCGCACCCGGCGCGAACAGGTCGACGCAGCTTCCGAAGTTCGAGAACGACGCCGCGGTGTCGGTGATGGTCGACGCACCGACGGTGATGGCTTCGGCAACCCGCGCGGGTGAGCTCCCGCACGCGTCCGTCGACT
>DASUMF010000038.1:0-6094 GCA_036277835.1 Acidimicrobiia bacterium | reverse complement strand
GCACCGAGCTCGGCTTCGTCGTGCAGCTCCACGCGGGCTGGGGCTTCCTCGGCCACGGACGCAAGGTGGCCGACGCGGCCGCGCTGATGATGATGGAAGCCGACCCCGCCACGGGTGTGCGGGTCGAGGGCCGGCCTCGGCAGGCGATGTGGCAGATGATGGCCGGCGGCGTGTTCGACCGCCATCCGGCGCTCAAGCTCGTGCTCACCGAGATCCGCGCCGACTGGATCCCGGCCACGATCTCGACCTTCGACGCCCGGTTCGATCGGGGCGACATCGACACCGCGCTGAAGCCGAGTGAGTACTTCGCGCGCAACTGCTACGTGGCGCCCTCGTCGCCGCGCGACTACGAGGTCGCGCTGCGCCACGAGATCGGCGTCGACCGCTTCATCTTCGGTCGCGACTACCCGCACCCCGAAGGAACCTGGCCGAACACCTTCGACTGGATCCGCCACGCGTTCGCGGGCGTGCCCGAAGTCGAAGCGCGCATGCTGCTGGGTGGCAACGCCATGGAGTGCTTCGGCTTCGACGCGGCGCTGATGAACGACGTCGCGGCACGGATCGGGCCTGCGCCGGCCGACGTGCTCGGTGAGCACGACGTCGACCCCGCGTTGATCGAGCACTTCGACCTTCGATCCGGCTACCGCAAGGCACCGGCCGTCATCGATCCCGACGTGCTCACCGCCGCGCTCGACGACGAGATCGCGGGCCTGGTCGCGAGCGCCTGACCCGAGCCGTTCGAACCGGCTAGGCCAGCTCGATCGCCTGCGCGTCGACGACGCCGTCGACCGCGCGCACCTGCGCGATGACCGCGGGCGACACCTGCGTCGACGTCGACAGGACCATCAGCGGCTTGTCGCCCGCGGGGCCCTTCCCGAGGTCGAACTCGTCGATGTTGATGCCGTTGTCGCCCACGATCGAGCACACGCGGCCGATCATGCCGGGCGTGTCCTGGTTGCGCACGACGAGCATGTGACTCGACGGCGCGAGGTCGACGATGTAGTCGTCGATGGCGACGATGCGCGGCGCGTCCTGCTTGCCGTACAGCGTGCCGGCCACGTGGGTGGTGCCGGTGGACGAGTGCCCGCGCAACTCGACGAGGTTCACGTAGTCGCGCGCCGAGGACGACGACGACTCCCGCACGACGAGGCCACGCGCCTCGGCGAGCGCCGGCGCGTTCACGAACGACACGGGCTCGTCGAGCACCGGGCTGAGCACGCCCTTGAGGATCGCGAGCGTGAGCACCCGGCAGTCGTAGCCGGCGATCTCACCTTCGTAGCTGATCTCGAGCGTGTCGACGACGCCGCCCGCCAGCGCGGTGAACAGCCGTCCGAGCCGCTCGGCGAGCGGCATGAACGGCTGCACGCTCGCGTTCGCCTCCGACGCCATGAGGTTCACCGCGAAGGGCACGAAGGCGCCACGCAGCGCGAGCACGACCTGCTCGGCGATGGTCTGGCCCGCCTTGTCCTGGGCCTCGTTGGTGGACGCGCCCAGGTGGGGTGTGACGACGACCTGGTCGAGGTCGAGCAGCGGGGATCCGGCGAGCGGTTCCTGCTCGAACACGTCGAGCGCGGCGCCGGCGACGCGGCCCTCCGCGATCGCCTCCGCCAGCGCGGCTTCGTCGACCAGGCCACCCCGCGACGTGTTGACGATGCGCAGGCTCGGCTTCGCGTGCCGGAGGAGGTCGGCCGAGATCATCCCGACGTTCTCGGGCAGCTTCGGCACCGCGAGCACGAGGAAGTCGGCTTCGGCGACGAGCTCCTCGAGCGTGGGCATGAGCTCGACCCCGAGCTGGCGGGCCCGGTCGTCGCTCATGAACAGCTCGCGCCCGATGATCCGCATGCCGAACGCGCGGGCGCGCTGCGCGACGAGCACGCCGACGCGACCGAGGCCGACGATGCCGAGCGTCTTGTCGTGCAGCTCGACGCCGACCCATCGGCTCCGGTTCCAGCCGCCGGCGTGCAGATCGCGGTCGGCCTGCGCGACGTTGCGCGCCATCGAGAGCAGGAGCGCCATGGTGTGCTCGGCGTTGGCGAGCGCGATCGAGTTCGGGGCGTTCACGACCATCACGCCGCGTCGTGTGGCCGCCTCGACGTCGATGTTGTCGACACCGATCCCCGCTCGCCCGACCACGACGAGGTCGTCGGCGGCTTCGAGCACCGACGCGGTCACCTGGGTCGCGCTGCGCACGATCAGCGCCTGCGCGCCCGCCACTGCCTCGAGCAACGCATCGGGTGAGAGGCCGAGCTGGACGTCGACTTCCAGCCCTGCCGCCCGCATGGCGTCGAGCCCGCTTTCGGCGAGCTGCTCGGTGACGAGGACGCGGGGCATGGCGGCGAGGCTAGACGGACAGGAACGTTGCGATCCGCTCGACGCCCTCGACGAGGTCGTCGTCACCGAGAGCGAACGAGAGCCGGGCGTATCCCGGCGCGCCGAACGCCTCACCAGGCACGATCGCCACCTTCGCCTCGTCGAGCAGCACCTCGCACAGCTCGAGCGACGTGCGCGGCGTCCGACCGCCCAGCTCGCGCCCGAGCACACCTTCGAAGGACGGGAAGCAGTAGAACGCGCCCTCGGGCGCCAGGCACTCGACGCCGGGGATCGCGTCGAGCATCTGGTGCATCACTCGACCGCGCCGTGCGAACGCGGCGCGCATCTCCGCCACCGCGGACAGATCGCCGCTCACCGCCGCGAGCGCGGCGCGCTGCGCGACGTTGCTCACGTTCGACGTCTGGTGCGACTGCAGGTTGGTGGCGGCGCCGATGACATCGAGCGGGCCGATCATCCAACCGACGCGCCAGCCGGTCATCGCGTAGGTCTTCGCGACGCCGTTGAGCACGACGCACGTTTCCGCGAGCTCCGGCACGACGACGGGCATCGACGTGAACTCGTGGCCGTCGTAGGTGAGGTGCTCGTAGATCTCGTCGGTGACGACCCACACGCCGTGCTCGACGGCCCACTGGCCGATGGCCGCCACCTCGGCCTCCGGGTACACGGTGCCGGTCGGGTTGTTCGGAGACACGAACACGAGCGCCTTCGTGCGGGGCGTGCGCGCCGCTTCCAACTGTTCGACCGTGACGCGGAACCCGTCGGCCGCGGTGGTCGGGAGCTCGACGGGCACACCGTCGGCGAGACGGACCGCCTCGGGGTACGTAGTCCAGTACGGCGCGGGGAGCAGCACCTCGTCGCCGGGGTCGAGCAGCGCCTGGAACGTGTTGTAGACGGCGTGCTTCCCGCCGTTGGTGACGAGCACCTGGGCGGCGGTGCACTCGTAGCCGGAGTCGCGCTTGGTCTTCACCGCGATGGCGGCCCGCAGGTCGGGCAGACCGGGCGTCGGGCTGTAGTGGTGGCTGGCCTCGTCGCGGCACGCCGCCATCGCCGCTTCCACGATCGGCGCAGGCGTGGGGAAGTCGGGCTCACCGGCGCCGAAGCCCACGACGTCTTCGCCTGCGGCGCGCAGCGCCTTGTACTTGGCGTCGACCGCGAGCGTCGCCGATTCGGCGATGGAGGCGACCCGTTGGGAGATGCGGCTCATGGCGCCCATGTTCGCGCGCGGGTCGCTCCGGCGAGGAAGCGATTGAGCGCGGAGGATCCGGCGTGCGTCAGGCCAGGGCGTTGGCGGCGTTGGGGTCCCACGCCGCGAGATCCTTGAGGCCGGGGTTGTTGGAGAACACCTCGGTGACCGGGATGTCGAGACCGAGGCGCCGCTGGATCACGCGGATCTCGTTCTCCTGGTTCCACAGCATCAGCGTGACGGCCACGCCGCTCTCGCCCGCGCGTGCGGTGCGACCCGAGCGGTGCAGGTACGCCTTGTGGTCCTCCGGCGGGTCGTAGTGCACGACGACGTCGACGTTGTCGACGTGGATGCCGCGCGCCGCGACGTCGGTGGCGACGAGCACCGAGACCTTGCCGTCGGTGAAGTCGGCCAGCGCGCGCTCACGCGCACCCTGACGCAGGTCGCCGTGGATCGCCAACGCGCGCACTCGTTCGCGTTGCAGCTGCTCGACCAGCCGGTCGGCGCCGCGCTTGGTGCGACAGAACACGAGCGTGCGCTCCTGTGCCTCCGCGATCGACGCGACGACCTTGACCTTGTCCATCTGGTGCACGAGGAAGAAGCGGTGCTCCATCTGGTCGACGGTCGGCTCGGTCTCCTCGACCTCGTGGCTCACCGGGTCGGTCATGTAGCGGCTCACGAGGCGCTTGACCGCGCCGTCGAGCGTCGCCGAGAACAGCATCGTCTGGTGCGGCGACTCGATGCGGTAGAGGATCTTCTGCACCTGGGGCATGAAGCCCATGTCGGCCATGCGGTCGGCCTCGTCGACCACCAGCACCTGCACCGCGGCCACGGAGAGCTCGCCGCGCTCGATGAGGTCGATCAGACGACCCGGGGTGCCGACGACGACGTCGACGCCCTTGCGCAGCGCGTCGACCTGGGGGTCCATCGACACACCGCCGTACACGGCACGCACGCGGCGCCCGATCACGTGGCCGAGCGGTTCGAGCGCCTCGGTGACCTGGTTGGCGAGCTCACGCGTCGGCACCAGCACGAGGCCGTGGGGCCGCGTGGGTTCGCTCTTCGTGACGCGGGCGAGCATGGGGAGCCCGAAGGCGAGGGTCTTGCCGCTACCGGTCTTGGCCTTGCCGCAGATGTCGCGGCCGCTCAGGGCATCGGCGATGGTGAGGGTCTGGATGGGAAAGGGCTCGGTGATGCCGTCGCGCGCGAGGGCGGCGGCCAGATCGGCGGGAAGGCCGAGCCCGGCAAAGGTCGTGCTCATCGGGGAGTTGCTCGCTTTCGTTGGTCGGTCGGAGTTGACCGCCGGGCCCGGTATCGGCCGGGAACGTGTCCGGCGGTGGGTCGATACTCGGTGCGCATCGAGCGGAACTTCGACGATGACCTTGACGAAAGACCGGGACGAACGACGTGCGATGAGGATGGACCCGCGAGCGGAGAGAATCAGTGCTCGCTCTGCCCAGGATAGTCGCCACCCGACGGCCTGAGAGGCACCTGAGCGGGTTGCTTCGCTCTTCCGTCCCGGACCCGGCACAATTCGACCCATGCGCGTACTGGTCGTGGAGGACGAAGAGCATCTCGCCGCGGCCATCGCCGACGGCCTGTCGGCCGAAGGCTTCGACGTCGACGTCGAGCACAACGGCAACGACGGCCTGTGGCGCGGGCGGGAGGGGTCGTACGACGCCATCGTCCTCGACGTCCTGCTCCCCGGGATCCACGGCTACAAGGTGTGCCGCACGCTGCGCGACGAGGGCATCTGGACGCCGATCCTGATCCTCACCGCCAAGGACGGCGAGTACGACGAGGCGGAGGCGCTCGACACCGGCGCCGACGACTTCCTCTCGAAGCCCTTCTCCTTCGTGGTGCTGCTCGCCCGCCTGCGCGCGTTGATCCGTCGTGGCGCGCCGCCGCGCCCGACGGTGCTCGAGTGCGGGTCGCTCACCCTCGACCCCGGCACGCGACGCGCGCGGCGCGCGGACGCCGACATCAAGCTCACGGCGCGCGAGTTCGCGCTGCTCGAGTACCTCATGCGCAAGGACGGCAACGTGGCGTCGAAGGCGGAGATCCTCGACCACGTGTGGGGCATCGACTTCGCCGGCGATCCGAACGTCGTCGAGGTGTACGTGGGGTACCTGCGCAAGAAGATCGACGCGCCGTTCGGCCTCGAGACGGTGCAGACCGTCCGCGGCGCGGGCTACCGGTTGGAACCCGACGCATGACTGTCCGCTGGCGCCTCACCCTGATCGCCACGCTCGTGTTCGGTGTCGCCTTCGTCGCGGCGGCGTGGGGCCTCGTGACCGTTGTCCACACGAACCTCGTCGACGGCATCAAGGAGACCAACCAGCAGGAGCTCGCGCTCCTCGCGCAACAGCTGGAGAAGGGCACGCCGGTCGACGACCTGCGCCCCCAGACCGTCGACGTCTGCCTCAAGACCCCGCGGGGTTGCGAGTACGTCGGGACGGGAGTCGCGCTCCCGCGTCCCCCGGCCAACTACCGCGAGGACGAGCGCGTGGTCCAGACGGAGACCGGACGGGTGACGCTCGTCGCCCAGCGTTCGCTGGCCGAGGTCAACTCGGCGGTCTC
>DASUMF010000037.1:0-8630 GCA_036277835.1 Acidimicrobiia bacterium | reverse complement strand
CGAGGTCGGCGACCGACGCGGCTGCGATCCTTCCCCGCTGCGCCTCGACGATCCCGTCGACATGCGGGCCCTGCGCTCGTTCGTGTGGCCCGATCAGACCGAGCGCATGCACCGTCTCGACGCCGCGATCAGCACCGCGGGACCGGTGCCGATCGATGCCGACGGCGCGGCCTCCTGGTGCGCGCGACAGCTGCGCGAACTCCAGCCCGGGCGCACCGTCGTCTACCACTCGATCGTGATGCCGTACCTGTCGGCCGACGAACGCACGGAGCTCGTCCGCACCATCGCCGACGCGGGCGCGCGCGCCGACGACGTGCACTCCTTGGCGTGGGTCGCGTTCGAGATCACCGACGCGGGTGACGCCGCGGAGCTCACCGCCCACCGCTGGCCCGAAGGCGACGCCACGCGGCTGGCGACGCTCACGCCGCACGGCGCCGACATCCGCTGGCTGCCGACGCCGCTCGTCTGAGGGGCGCCTACTCGGCGTGCAGCGCGGCGAGCACCGCTTCGACGGCGCCGTCGGCCAGTGCCGCGATCTCCTCGTCGGTGCGGTCCTGGATCGGGTGGTCGACGAAGACGCGCGCGACGTCGGGGAAGCCCAGCGCGGCCGCCTGGGTCGAGGCTGCCTCGACGAACTCCCGTGACGCGACGAACACACCCGGGATGCCGCGCCCCTCGAGATCCACGATGTCGTGCACACTGCACGACGTGCACGAGCCTCAATCGGCGAGTGCCTCGATCACGAGGTCGCACTTCGTCGAGATCTCGTGGCGGAGGTCGATCGGCGCGGGCTTGGTGAAGGTCGGCTTCGCGTAGCGCTCGACCGCGAGCCCACGGGCGCGCAGCAGCATCTCCATGCGATCGAGGAACACGTTGCCCCGCGCCTTGCTGATGTCGAGCAGCGCGATCGTGTGCCCGTCGAGGGAGGCCGGCCGCGCCGCCCGCTCCCGAGTGGCCGGCGCGTGCTCGGCGGTGGGGTCCAGCACTCTCATGGCACGATCTCCCTGGTGACCGGTTGGCTGCCGGTGGTGCCGTTCGCCCACCCGGCGATGATGGTGGAGAACAGGCCTGCGCCACCGCCCGCGTGCACCACGATGATGCCACCGGGGCGGAACTTCGCGGTCACGTCGTCCATTCGATCCGGCGGCATCCCCTCGGCGATCCCGCCCGCGCCCCGCAGCACCTCGTCGCGCGGGAGCTGCAGACGTTCGTCGAGCGCCTCGAGCAGGCGCACGCGGTCCCAGCCCGCATCGCGGAACACCCGTCCGTGCTCGGGCCCGAGCACGAGCACCGCGTCGTAGCGGCGAGCGAGCTTCGGGTGCTGCACCGTACGGAGACACGCCGCCAACGATCCGGCGAGCGACTCCGGGTCGCGGCTGAGCTGATCCACCACACCACGCGGCCCCTCGCCGGCGAAGAGGGTGACGGTCGACGAGTCGGGTGCGAAGCCGCGCGAGACGTGCAGGGGCTCGAACGGCGATCCTTCCTCGTCTTCGGCGAAGCACAGCCCCACCTTGCCCGGGTTGCCCTGCGTGGCCCGGTCGACACCGCCGGGTCGACCGCCGCCCACGTTGCGGATGGTCAGCTGCAGCGCGCGCCCGATCGTGCTGTTCGCGCGGTTGCCCTGCCCGAGCACGTTGACGCCGCTGTTCATCCCGATGCGTCGACGCACGGGCCCGTTCACGATGAGCTGCGGCCCGACCGGCATCGTCGTCGCGAGCACGCCGTGCGCGTTGAACTCGTCGGTGCACGCGGCTTCGAGCGCCGCCAGCACCACGGGGAGGTACTCGGGCTTGCACCCTGCCATCACCGCGTTGATGGCGACCTTCTCGACCGTGCACTCCACGAGGTCGGGTGGCACGACGGTGACGATCTCGTCGGGCGCGCGCGTCGTGCCTCCGAGCATGCGGAGCACGCGCGTCTCGGTGGGTGGCACCACGGGCAGGCCGTCGGTCCAGCCGCGTTCGAACATCGCTTCGGCGTCGTCCTCGTAGGTCGACAACTCGACCCGGCGGCTCTGCAACCGTGCGCCTTCGAAGCGGGCGACGAGCTCGTCGGCCACCCCCGGGTCCTGGGTGCGCGAGCCGCACCCGGGGCGCGACGGCGGCAGGTCGACGCCCAGCCCGTCGACGCCGGTGAGCGCTTCCCACCGCTCGCGGGACCAACCGACGGTGCGCTCCTGCTCCGTGCCGGCCTCGACGCGCAGGAGTGTGGGCACGGTGTCGACGCCGAGACGGTAGGAGCGCGCGAGGCCGTCGTCGTCGTCCTCCGACACGAGGTGCGCCCCGAGGCCCTCGAGGACCGGCCGGACCATCGCGCACGTCGGGCAATCCGCCTTGACCACCGCGACGAGCCCGTCGGGGAGCTGCGCGTCGTTCATCTGCCCATCTTCGCCTCTGGGGTCCGCGGTGGGGCAGTATCGCGCCCGTGACCGACGACGCTGCCGAGCGCGGCCCGCTGGCCGGGCTCCGGCTCGTCAACACGTCCTCGAACCTCGTCGGCGCGTGCGTGGGCATGTTCTTCGCCGACTACGGCGCGGAGGTCGTGCTCGTGGAGCCGCCGGGTGGGAGCCCGCTGCGGCACCACCCGGCGTGGCCGGTGTGGGCACGGGGCAGCTCGAGCATCGAGGCCGACCTGCACGACGCTGCAGGCGTCGACGCCGTGCGCGTGCTGGCCGGCGCGGCCGACGCGCTCCTCGACACCTCCCGCCCGGGGGTGATGGACAGGCTCGGCCTCGGCTACGAGCAACTCGCGGCGACGAATCCCGGTCTCGTCTACGCGACGGTGTCGGGCTTCGGGCGCACCGGGCCGCTCGCCGCACTCCAGGGCTACGAAGGCGTCGTGATGGCGAAGATCGGGGGCTACGACCAGTTCTCGGTGCTCGTCGACCGTCCCGGTCCCGCGTACGCGTCGGTGCCGTACTGCTCGTTCAGCGCGAGCCAGCTCGCGGTGCAGGGGATCCTCGCCGCGTTGGTGGAGCGCACGCGCTCCGGCCTCGGTCAGCAGGTCGACACCACGATGGTGCAGGCGATCGCCGCGCACGACGTCTTCAACTGGATGGTGCGCCTCGTCGCGCGCCGCTACGCCGACGCGTTCACGGAGGTCGCGCCGGTCGATCCGCGCACGCAGATCCCCAACTCGTGGATGTCGTACGCGCTCATCGTCGGGCTCTCGTCCGACGGCCGCTGGCTCCAGTTCTCCCAGGCGACGCCGAAGCTGTTCCAGGCGTTCCTGCGTGCGGTCGGTCTCGACGGTCCTGAGTGGCACGAGGCGTGGGCCGACGACGACCTCCAACGGCGCGGCGCGTTCCGCGATCGCGCGCTCGAGGCGATCCGGTCGCGCACGTACGCGGAGTGGACGGCCGTGTTCGACCGCGATCCCGACGTGTTCGCAGAGCTCTACCGCAACGGACGCGAGCTGCTCGACCACCCGCAGCTCGTCTGGGAGCAGCGAGTGGTCGACGTCGAACGACCCGGGTACGGGCGGGTCCGCCAGCCGGCTCCGGTGGTGAAGCTCGACGGCACGCCCGGACGCGCCGACCGACCCGTCCCGACGCTCGACGAGCACGGTCCCGCGTTGCGCGCCGCCGCGCCCGAGGATGCCGCCGCCGCGCCTGACAATGCCGGCGCCGTGACCGACACACGAGCAGGCACGGACACGGCATCGGCCGGCATGCCGCTCGAGGGTGTCACCATCCTGGAGCTCGGCACGTTCTTCGCGGGACCGTACGGCGCTGCGGTGCTCAGCGACCTCGGCGCCCGCGTGATCAAGATCGAGCAACACGACGGCGACCCCATCCGTTGGCAGCTCCCGATGCCCGAGCTCGGTGCCATCAAGGTGCTGCAGGGCAAGGAGAGCGTCGCCGTCGACATCAACACGCCCGAGGGGCGCGACATCGCGCTCGAGATCGCCAAGCGGGTCGACATCGTGCTCATGACGTTCCGCGCGGGCGTGGCCGAGCGCGTCGGCCTCGACGAGGCGTCGATCCGCGCCGTCAACCCGAACGTCGTCTACCACTCGGCCGTCGGCTTCGGCGTCGACGGCCCGTACGCGCACCGTCCTGCGTACGCGCCCACCATCGGCGCGGGATCGGGCATGGCCCGGCGCAACATCGGGTCGGCCGTGCCGGAAGGCCCGGGCCTCACCCTCGACGAGATCAAGGGCGGCGCGAACCGGCTCGGCGCGGCCAACCTCACCCTGGGCCACGCCGACGGCTTCTCGGGCCTCGGTGTGGCCGTCGGGCTGCTGCTCGGGCTCCTCACGCGCGAGCGCGGGCGCGGGGCGCAGGGCGTGCAGACCACGATGCTCGCCACGCTCAGCCACGTGCTGTCGGACGACATGTTCGAGTACGACGGCCGCGCTCCGGTGCCCGCGCCCGACCACGAGCTCCACGGCTTGCACGCGCTCTACCGGCTCTACCCGGCGGCCGACGGCTGGGTGTTCCTCGCTGCACCGAGCCCGCGCGAGTGGGACGCGCTCGTCGACGGGCTCGACGACGACGCCGTCGCGGCCGACGCCCGGTTCGCCACGAGCGACGAACGACGCGGGCACGATGCCGAGCTCGTCGCGGCGCTCACCGGCGCGTTCGCCCGGCGCGACGCGTCCGAGTGGGAGGCACGCCTCACCGCGCGCGACGTCGCCTGCGTACAGGTGGTCGCGGGCCCGTCGCACGCGGTGCTCATGGACGACGACGGGCTCGGCCGCGCCATGGGCATCGTCACCGAGGTCGATCATCAGATCCTCGACCGGCACACGCGGCTCACCGCGCCCATGTCGTTCTCGCGCAGCACGACCCGGGCCGGACCGGCCCCGGTGATCGGCCAGCAGACCGACGCGGTGTTGCGCGAGTTCGGCTACTCCGACGCACGCGTCGCCGAGCTCCGCGAGCGTGGCGTCGTCAAGTGAGCCGTCCACGCCGGTGCGCGGGCTCATTCTCCGGGGATCCTCCTTCGCGCTCGATCGGAGCAACGTCAATCGGGCTTGTCGCGCCGTCCACGAGACCCGCCAGGGTCGAATTCATGTTCCCGACACACGAACGAAACGACGATGGACCGGGGACGTCCGTACGGTCCAGTCGACGACGGTTCCCATTCCGTCACGCACAACGACACGCACCGACGAAAAGAGACGCAGATGAAGTTGGTCGTCGCGATCATCAAACCGCATCAGGTGGAAGCCGTGACCGCCGCGCTCGACAAGATCGAGGTGTCGGGCATGACGCTCGCCGACGTGCGTGGGCACGGTCGTCAGCGTGGGCACTCGGAGGTGTACCGCGGAGGCGAGTACAAGGTCGACTTCCTCCCGAAGGTCCGTCTCGAGGTGCTGACCTCGGACGGCCACGCGGAGGCGGTGGCGAACACCATCGTCGAGCACGCCCGCACGGGGAAGATCGGCGACGGGAAGCTCTGGATCCAACCGGTCGACGCTGCGACCCGCATCCGCACGGGCGAGATGGGTGAGGACGCACTGTGAGCAGTCAGGGAACATTCATCATTCCGAACAGCGCCAGCTGACCCGAGCAACACGGTGGAAAGGGCCGGGCTTCGTGCCCGGCCCTTTCGCGCGCGACGGTGAGGCCAGGAGTCGCACGAGGGTCTCTGTGTACGATGCAGAATCTCGTCTTTGGGGGAGGAGCGAAGTGGACCTCGAGTTGAGCAACGACCAGGAGTTGTTGCGCGACACGACTGCTCGGTTCATCGAGTCGGTGTGCCCGTTGACCGCGGTGCGCGAGCTCGGGGGGTCGAAGTCGCCTGAAGGCGCCGACTACCGGCGCCAGGCGGCCGAGCTGGGCTGGTTCGCCCTGCTCGTGCCCGAGGAGCTCGGCGGCGGCACGGTGTCGGGCAACGGCGTCGCCGACGCGGCGATCGTCGCCGAGGAGCGCGGGCGTGGGCTGCAGCCGGGCGCGTTCGTCGCGTCGAACTCGGTGGCGCTCGGGCTCGCGCTCGAGGGCAGCGACGAGCAACGGAAGGTCCTCACCGAGATCGCCGCGGGTGAGGCGACGGCCACGTGGGCGCTCGCGTCGGCCGACGGCGACTGGTCGCCTGGCGCGGGCATCACCGCGACCGTCAGTGGTGCGGGCTTCGTCGTGTCGGGCGCGAGCGGCTTCGTGCAGGACGCGGATCTCGCCGACTGGTTGCTCGTGACCGCGGCCGGCGACGACGGCCTCTCGCAGTTCCTCGTCGCGCAGGGCACACCGGGCGTCGGCATCACCGTCCTCGAAGGGCTCGACATCACGCGCCGGTTCAGCGAGGTGCGCTTCGACGACGTCGAGGTTCCCGCCTCCGCGCTCGTCGGCACCGCCGGCGGCGCGGCGGGCACCGTCGAGCGACAGCTCCAGGTGGCGCTCGCGCTCACCGTCGCCGAGATGGTGGGTGCGATGGACCGCGACTTCGAGGTCGCGCTCGACTACGCGAAGGCGCGCACCGCGTTCGGTCGACCGATCGGGTCGTTCCAGGCGATCAAGCATCTGCTGGCCGACACGAGCCTGGCGCTCGAGATGAGCAAGTCGATGGCGATCGCGGCGGCGAAAGCGGTCGGCGAGGGCAAGGACGACGCCACCGAGGTCGCGAGCATGGCGAAGGCGTTCGTGAGCGACAGCGCGATCGACCTCGCGCAGAACTGCTTCCAGGTGTTCGGCGGCATCGGATACACCTGGGAGCACGACCAGCACCTGTACCTGCGTCGGCTCACCACCGACGCCGCGCTGTACGGCGACGCCGCGTGGCATCGCGAGCGCGTGTGGGAGTTCTACGGACTGTGAGCGCCGGGCCCGACATGAGCGTGATCACGAGCCCGACCGAGGGGGAGCAAGGCAGATGAGCGAGGTCGACGTGCAGGAATCGGTCGAGGACTTCCGCGCGCGGGCGCGCGAGTGGCTGGCCGAGAACGTCCCGAAGCGCGGCAGCGCGGAGGCGCGGCCGCGGGGCGCCGAGGGCGGCCGTCTGATGGGTGGTTCGCGCGAGCTGCAGCGCGCGTTGTACGACGCCGGGTTCATCGGGATCACGGTGTCGAAGGACTTCGGCGGCGCCGGACTGACCCGTGAGCACGAGCAGGCGTTCCGCGAGGAGTCCGCGCCGTACGGCTACCTGCCGGGACCGAACATGGCGTGTGCGGGGCCGATGCTCACGCACGCGTCGGACGAGTTCAACCGTGAGCACATGCCGAAGATCCTCTCGGGTGAGCACACCGTGGTGCAGTTCTTCTCGGAGCCGGGCGCGGGCTCCGACCTGGCCGGCGTTCGCACGCGCGCCGAGCGCGACGGCGAGCGGTGGATCCTCAACGGGGCGAAGATCTGGAGCACGGGTGCCGCGCACGCGACGCACGGCATGTGCCTCGCCCGCACCGACTGGGACGTGCCGAAGCACCGCGGGCTCACGTGGTTCTACGTGCCGTGCGACGCGCGCGGCGTCACGGTGCAGCCGATCAAGGAGATCAGCGGCGGCCAGGACTTCTGCCAGGAGTTCTTCGACGACGTCGAGCTCGCCGACGTCGACGTCATCGGTGACGTGAACGACGGGTGGACCGTCACCCAGACGATGCTCGTGTACGAGCGCGGCGCCGCGCCCGGCGGCGGTGGTGGCATCGCGATGATGATGCGCCCGGCGAAGCGCCGGCTCGCCCCCGATCTGGTCGCGCTGGCCGAGAAGTCGGGTCGCACGCAGGATCCGCAGGTGCGCCAGCAGATCGCGCGTGCACACATCAACGACTTCGCGCGCGGCCAGCTCGGCCGTCGCGTCGGACAGCTGATCGCCAAGGGGGTGGCGAACCCGGCCGGCATCGCGTCGTACGGGAAGCTGGCGTCCGGGATGCTGGATCCGATCCGCGCGCGCATCGGGCTCGAGGTCGGTCGCACGTCTGCCCTGCTGTGGGAGTCGGGCGACGTCGACGCGCAGTCGGCGTCGCTGAACTACCTCAACGGGCGGATCATGTCGATCGCCGGCGGCACCAACGAGATCCAGCGCAACGGCATCGGCGAGCGGGTGCTCGGCCTCCCGCGCGAGCCCAGCTTCGACAGCGACAAGCCGTTCCGTCAGGTCGTCGCCGATTCCGAGAACTGGACCGGGAAGGTCGGGTAGCGATGGGCGTGCTCGAGGACAAGGACGAGATCCGGGAGTTGATGCGCCGATACAACCAGGCGATCGACTTCCCCGATCCGGCCGCGTGGGTCGACTGCTTCACCGACGACGCGGTCGTCGAGATCACGGGTCGTCCTCCGCTCAACGGCAAGGAAGAGCTGCGCGCGTACGCGGAGCAACGCCCCGGCGGCTCGTTGCACCTCGCGGCGAGCGAGATCATCGACGTGGACGGCGACACCGCGCACGTCAGCAGCTACATCGCCGTCGTGTCGGCCGCGAGCGGAACGCCTGCGATCATGGTCGCCGGCAAGTACGAGGACGACCTGCGCCGCGTCGACGGCGCGTGGAAGTTCTCGCACCGCAACCTCGAGATGACCATCCGCCCCGGCTGATCTCGCACGCCCCGCCGCGCCGCCTCTTCAGATTCATTGCCCCGCCAGCGCGCATTGTGACGGCTGAGCGGGCAATGAATCGGCGTCGTGTCACGAGAAGAGGCAGAACGGGTGACCGGCGGGATCGATCATGATCCGCAGACGGTTGTGGTCGCGGTTCTCG
>DASUMF010000036.1:0-5610 GCA_036277835.1 Acidimicrobiia bacterium | reverse complement strand
TGACGACCAGGTCGCGGAGCTCGGTGACCAGCTGCGGGATCGGCACACTCCGTCCCGCGCCCGCGCCGGGCCCAGGGTCCGTCATGGCGGGTCGGGACGGCGGTGGTGCCGCACCCACGGGCGGGTCAGTGTCCATCAAGGCTCCTCGGTCGGTTCCGGATTGTCGTCGGTGGATCGGTGCGATGCAAGGATCGGGCTGCAGCGCGTCCGCTCATGTCACTGCGGTGCCGGGACGAGCTCGTCGGCCGACGGCGCGTCGGGGAACGTGGTGAGCACCGCGGCGAGGTCGCGTCGCAACGAGTCGGCCACCGCTGCTCCATACCCGGTGCTGCCGTTGTCGATGTACGCGAAGTGCACCTGCTGGCTCCCGTCGATCTTGCCGACGAGACTCGAGACGCCGTCGAGGGTCCCGGTCTTCGCGTGGAGCTTGCCTTCGAGGCCGAGCCCCAGGATCTGGTTGACGAGGGTCCCCTTCTGGCCGGCCACGCTCAGGCCGTCCCAGAGCGTGGCGAACTTCGGCTGCGATCCCAGATCGAGGGTGGCGAGGAGCGTCCGGCAGGTGGTGCGGTCGCCGCGGTGCAGCCCCGAGGCGTCGAGGAGCTGCATGCCGTCGATGGGCACACCGAGTCGCTGGAGCGCGGTGACGACGGCGGCGAGGCCCGCCGCGGTCGTGCCCGGCTGGTTGGCGTGCACCGCCAGCTCTTTGGCCAGCACCTCGGCGGTGAGGTCGCCGCTGTTGGTGAGCATCGCTCCCACCACGTCGTGCAGCGGCGGTGAGGCGACGTTCGCGATCTCGACGGCATCGGCCGGGGCCGAGCCGCGTGTCGGTTCGCCCACCTGCACCCCCTTGGCCCTGAGGACGTCGGTCAGGTGCGCGGCGGCGTCGAGGGCGGGGTCGTCGGCCGGTCGACGCGGGGTGAAGCTGCTGTACCCGCCGTTCACGACGAGCGCGCCGAGCGAGCCGACGTCGCCATCGGCGCGGTAGCTCGGTTTCCACCCGTCGACCTGTCGTTGGGTGTCGTACCGGCTGTCGTCGGCGACGATCCCCCCGGGGATGCGTTGCACCCCGGCGGCGACGATCGCGTCGGCCAGCGCCTCGAGGTGGGTGAACACGTCGGTCTTCAGTCGGGGTTGGGTCGCGAGGAACGCGACGTAGTCGTCGGTCACGAGGCCCGGGTCGCCGCTCCCCACGAGGGTGAGCTGCGGCACGGTGCCGTTGTCTGCGCGTTGGGGTGCGACCGCCTTGGTGACGTACGTGAAGTCGGGCCCCAGGTCGTCGAGCGCGGCCGCCGCCACGAACAGCTTCTGGGCCGACGCGGGGATGAGCGGCACGTCGGCGCCGTGCGACGCGACCGGACCGCCTCCGTTCTCGACCTCGTAGCAGACGCCGTCGCCGCCCATCTCGGTGTCGAGCGCGCCCTGGAGCCGTTGCGCGCCGACGGCCGCGACGATCGGCTGCGGCACGCGGCGCGGCGACCACAACGGCGTGGCACCTGCGGGGGCCGGCTCGGCGCCGGTCGCCGACGGGTCGCCCGTGAACGCGAGCACGATCGCGACGACGGCGGCGATGGCGAGCACGGCCGCGATCCAGCGGCGGGCCGGTGTCATCCCGAGTGACGTGCGCGGTGGCGCACGTGGTTCCACGCGTGCTCGAGCGAGCGGACCGCCCGGTGCGCCGACGACCAGCAGTAGCGCCCGCTCGCGCGGACACCGCGCGGGCCCGGGTTGTCGGGATCGGTCACCGCCAGCTCGGTCGCGCAGAGGATCGGCTTGCCGGTGGCGTCCGACACCTCGGCCGCGACCGTGGCGTAGCGCGCGTCCTGCCGTTCGTGGAACGAGGCGATGCGCGCCAGGCCGTCGTCGTCGGCGAACGGTCCGTGGCGCATCAGCCGCGCCACGTTCGACTGCACCCCGAGCCCGAGGAACACGACCGCGTCGACGTCCGGGTGCTCGGCGACGAGGGCGAGGACCTCGGGGATCGTGTCGCGGGTCTCGCCTGCCGCGAGGTCGACGGGGTTCGCCCGGCTCCAGCGCGGCGGCAACTTCGTGTCGATCGCGTCGCGCAGGTCGTCGGGCAACTCGAGGAGGTGGAGCGCGGAACGGGTGATCGCGTCGGCGGTGAGCACTCCCCAGCCCCCGGCCGTCGTGATCACGACCGTGTTGGGGCCCGTCGGGAGGGGCTGGGTCGCGAACATCGCCGCCGCCTCGTACGCCTCTTCGACCGTCGCCGCGAGGGTGACGCCCGCCTGCCTGCACGCACCTTGGAAGATGCGGTCGTCGGTGGCGAGCGCGCCCGTGTGCGAGGCCGCCGCACGGCTCCCCTGCTCGGTGGCGCCGCCCTTGACCAGCACGAGTGGTTGCCGAGCCGCGACCACCCGCAGCCGCTCGTAGAGCGCGCGCCCGTCGCCGATGCCCTCGAGGTAGGCGAGCCCCACCGCGGTCTCCGGGTCGTCGGCGAAGTAGTCGAGGTAGTCGACCACGCCGACCGCGGCCGCGTTGCCGGCCGACACCGCGCGGCTGATGCCCACGCCCGAGTGGCAGGCCAGGTTCGCGATGCTCGAGACGATGTTCCCCGACTGGCTGGCGACGCCGATGCGTCCGCGCGGAGGGTACGGGGCGACCATCTGCGCACAGAGCGCCGACGGCGTCGACACCAGGCCCTGGCCGTTGGGACCGGCAACGAGGATCCCGAGCTCGGCGCCGAGTGCGACGAGCTCCGCTTCGGCGGCGCGGCCGGCCTCCCCCGTCTCCCCATAGCCCGCGCTCATGACGAACGCGGCACGCACGCCCTTCGCCGCGCACGCCCGCAACACCTCCGCGTTGGCGCCGGCCGGCGTGCACATGAGCACGAGGTCGGCCGCGCCGGCAGGCACGTCGTCGACCGAAGCCACCGGCACCAACCCGAACAACGACTCGCCCCGCTCGGCGACTTCGGGGTTGGTTGCGAACACCGCGCCCGCGTAGCCGTGCGCGAGGACGTTGTGGAGCACGACCGCGCCGAACTTGCCCGGGTGCGACGACGCACCGGCCACGATCACGCCGCGCGGGTCGAACAGCGCGTCGAACCCGCCGCGCGCGGGCGGTGTCGCGCTCACGCACCCACCTCCACGAGCGCGTCGACGGCGACCGGTCGGCCGTCGACGACCACGAGCGGGTTGAGGTCGACCGACCTGACGTCGGGGTCGGACTCCGCGAGCGCGGACAGTGCGAGGAGCACGTCGGCGAGGGCGTCGCGGTCGACGGCCGGCTCGCCGCGCACCGCGCCGAGGAGTGGCTGGTTCGTGAGGTCGTCGATCATGTCCTCGGCGTCGGCGCGGGTGAGCGGCACCAACCGGAACGTCACGTCGCCCAGTGCCTCCGTGAGCACACCGCCGATGCCGACCATGACGCACGGTCCGAACTGCGCGTCGACGAGCATGCCGGCAACCAGCTCGCGCGTCCCGGCGAGCATCGGCGCGACGACGAGGTCGACGGGGCCGTCGTCGGGCGTCGCCGCCGCGAGGAGCTCGGTGGCCGCGGCCCGCACGGCGGAGGCGTCGGCGAGCCCGAGGCGCACGAGCCCGCGCTCCGTCTTGTGCGCGATGGCGTCACCGTGGAGCTTGACGACGACCGGACCATCGAGATCGGCGGCTGCGGCGACCGCTTCGTCGGCGTCGGCGGCGCGTCGCGACGGGACGATCGGGACACCACAGCCCGCGACGAGACGGGCGGAGTCGTGCTCGGAGAGGGTGCGCGTCGTCGTGGGCATCCGAAGGGTCGCCGTGCGAACGCCCCGCGTGGGCGCGGCGGCGGTTCGCCACGGGCGGATCGGTAGCCTACCGCCATGCCTCGGCGATCTCGGGTGCGGCCCCCCGCGCCCCGCGCACGTTGACCCCTGCGGTCGACGTCGTCGCTCCGGCCGTCAGCGTGGTGATCCCGGCCTTCAACGAGGCGGGGATGCTCCGCGAATCCGTGCACGACGTGGTCGGCGGCCTCCGCGCGCGTGCCGCGCCGTTCGAGGTCATCGTGGTGGAGAACGGGTCCACCGACGGCACGCGCGCCATCGCGGCCGAGCTCGCGGCGCACGACTCCGAGGTGACGTTCCGGGCGCTCGCTCGCCCCGACTACGGCGAGGCCCTGCGCACCGGGATCCTCGCAGCGCAGGGCGCGGTCGTCGTGATCTTCGACACCGACTACTACGACCTCGACTTCCTCGACCGCGCGCTGGCCCGACTCGAGGTGGTGCCGCACCCTGCGATCGTGGTCGGGTCGAAGCGGGCGCCCGGCACCCGCGACGACCGGCCGTGGCCCCGGCGCCTGATCACGGCCGCGTTCGCGACGGTGCTCCGCGCCGGCTTCGGCTTGCGGGTGTCCGACACCCACGGCATGAAGGCGCTCGACCGGGCTGCCGTCACGCCCCTGGCGCGGCAGTGCAGGAACGGGCGCGATCTCTTCGACACCGAGCTGGTGCTCCGGGCCGACCGTCGCGGTCTCGCGGTCGTGGAGCTGCCGGTGACGGTCGCCGAGCGACGGCCTTCGCGCACGCCGATCGCCCGGCGCGCGGTGCGCACCGTGGTCGGCCTCGTACGCCTGCGGATCCTCCTCTGGCGCGACGAGTAGCGCCGTAGGCTGGCGCGGAAACGCCCGAACGGTCTGGCGGAAGAGAGAGGGCACACGGGAATGGGCACGACCGAGATCGAGCAGCGCGGCATCGACGTCATGCGCGGCCTCGCCATGGACGCGGTGCAGAAGGCAGGGAACGGCCACCCCGGCACCGCGATGGCACTCGCGCCCCTCGCGCACGTGCTCTGGACGCGCATCATGAAGTACGACGCGTCGACCCCCGATTGGCCCGACCGCGACCGCTTCGTCCTCTCGAACGGGCACGCGTCGATCTTCCTCTACAACATGCTCTACCTCACCGGCTTCGGCCTCGAGCTCGACGACCTGCGTTCGCTGCGGCAGTGGGGCTCGCGCACCCCCGGGCACCCCGAGTACCGCCACACCGCGGGTGTCGAGGTCACCACCGGGCCGCTCGGGCAGGGGTTCGCCAACGGCGTCGGCATCGGCCTCGCGGAGGCCAACCTGCGGGAGCGCTTCGGGCCCGACGTGGTCGACCACCACGTGTTCGTGGTGTGCGGCGACGGCTGCCTGGAAGAAGGCGTGAGCCACGAGGCCGCGTCGCTCGCCGGGCACCTCGGCCTCGGTCGACTCGTCTACGTCTACGACGACAACCACATCACCATCGACGGCCCGACCGAGCTCGCGTACACCGACGACGTGCCGAAGCGCTTCGAGGGCTACGGCTGGCACGTCGTCGACCTCGGTGAGGTCGCCAACGACGTCGACCGCATCGAGGCGGGGATCCGCGCCGGCATGGCCGAGGCCGACCGCCCGAGCATCGTGATCCTGCGCAGCCACATCGGGTATCCCTCCCCCAAGTACACCGACACCGCGTTCGCGCACGGCAACGCGCTCGGCGCCGACGAGGTCGCCGCCACCAAGGCGATCCTCGGCCTGCCCGCCGACGACTTCTGGGTGCCCGACGACGTGCTCGCCTACTACCGCGACGCCGGCACGCGCGGCGCGGCCGTGCGTGCCGAATGGGAGCGACGGGTCGCGGCCTACCGC
>DASUMF010000035.1:0-2036 GCA_036277835.1 Acidimicrobiia bacterium | reverse complement strand
TCGCGGCGTCGGTGTTCTGGTCGAACTGGGTGACGGTGTTGCCGACCTTGACGCAGGCTGTGTAACCCCACACGCCCCGCCCGAGCCTGTTGCGGTTGACGAACCAGGCCGACTTGGCGGTTCTCGGCACGTAGATCGCGTAGCTCGAGCCGCCCCCGTCGATCGTGTTGTCCTCGATCCGAACGTTGTCACCGGACGTGTTGCCGATGATCCCCGAGGTGCCGCCACGCTCGCCGGACGGGATCGGGTCGATGGTGTTGTGGCGGATGACGACGTTCGTCGCTCCTCCGTTCAACTGCACGCCGTCCGAGTGCGGTGCCTCGTTCCCGAACACGTAGCTCGGCCCCACGTTGTCGAGGTCGTGGACGTAGTTGTCCTCGAACACGACGTTGCCGCGGAACATCTCCGCGCCGTTCTCGCATCCCCGGATCTCCAGGCGCCGGGCGGTGTAGCTGCCGGTGGCGATGCCGTTGTGGCAGTTCGGCTGCCCCGCTGCGGGCTGGTTGATGAGCTCGCTGTCCTCGATCAGCAACGATCCGCCGACGTTGACCTGGATGAGCGCGATCCCGTTGCTGCGGACCCTCACGTTGCGGATCGTCGCGTTCGGGGCGTTCACCGAGACCGCGGGCTCACTGCCTGTATACGTGATGTCCAGGTTCTGGAGGACGGCTCCGGCGGTGGTGACGGTGATCGGACCTTGCCGTGGTGTCAGCGTCGTCCCCGGCGGGACGCCGGTGCACGAGGCGTCCGGATATGCGGGCAGCGGACAGCTCGCAGCCGCCGGGGGCGGCTGGCACGCCGACGTCGTGACCTGGAGCGTCGCCTGTGGGGACGTGTTGCCCGCGCTGTCGCGTGCCGCAACTGCGATCGAGTAAGTGGTCGCGCAGGACAGTCCGTTGAGCGTGTAGGAAGTCGTCGGGACGGAAGAGCCGACCTTCACGTTGGCGCGGTAGACGTCGTAGCCGGCGACGCCGACCGTGTCGGTGGACGCATTCCAGGCGATCGCGAGGCTGGTGGCGGTCGTCGACGTGGCCCGGAGGTTCGTCGGCTGCGTCGGTGGGGTCGTGTCGGTGCAGGGCATGGTCGACACCATCATCGGAGTCGTCTTCGCCGACGAGTTTCCGGAGGCGTCGAACGCGTCGACGGCGAGCGTGTAGCTCGCGCCACACGCGAGGCCGCTGACGATCCCCGACGTGCCGGTGGTCGTGGCGGCGAGCTCGCCACCGTTGTAGACGCCGTAGCCCGCGACGCCGACGTTGTCGGTCGACGACGTCCACGTGAGCGCGATGCTCGTGCTGGTGCGTGTCGAGACGGTGACGTTCGTCGGAACGGTCGGAGGCTGGGTGTCGGCGCACGCTGTCGTCGTCACGGCGACGTCCGCGCGGGACGATCGGTTTCCCGCGGCGTCGTAGGCGTCGACGCCCACCTGGTACGCGGTGCCGCAGGTGAGGCCGCTGTACTTCGCGGTCGTCTGCGCGGTCTGACCCGTCCGGTTCGTGCCGCGATAGAGGCCGTAGCCGGCGACGGCGACGTTGTCCGTCGATGCAGACCACCCGACCGTGACGTCCGTCGGCGACGCGGACATGACCCTCAGGTTGTCCGGCTTGGAGGGAGCGACGCTGTCGCCCGGGGGAGGCGGCGGTGTCGTCGGGTTGCCGACGGTTGCGGTGACGGTGTTCTTCGCGAGCAGCGTGCCGGCGTCGGTGAGCGCGCGCACCTCGAACGTGTGCGAGCCGCTTGCGACCGTGATCGTGCCGTCGGCGAAGGTGTCGCCAAACGGCGGGTTGATCTCCGAGAGCACCTGCTTGCCGTCGACGTAGAACTCGATCTTGCCGGGGTCGTCCTCGACCTTGTCGCCGTTCCTGTCGTACACGGCCCGCCAGCCGACGACGTTCGCGATCGTCGAGCCGTTCCCGATCGTCTGCGTCACCACGCCCGTCGAGCTCGGCGGCGGCGGTGTCGTCGGGTTGCCGACGGTTGCGGTGACGGTGTTCTTCGCGAGCAGCGTGCCGGCGTCGGTGAGCGCGCGCACCTCG
>DASUMF010000034.1:0-2472 GCA_036277835.1 Acidimicrobiia bacterium | reverse complement strand
GCACACGCGTCGAACGCGCCGATCCCCCACCCCTCGCCGCGGGCGAGGCCGACGAAGCAGTCGCCGCGCGTGTGCAGCGCGGCGATCCGCTCCTCGGGCCAGCGGTCGACGGCGAGCTGGATGCGCGCCGGGCGCGGGTAGCGGCGCACGATCTCCGCGACCTGCCATCCGGTGGTGAGCGCCAGCGGGCTCGTCGCGCCCCACTCGTCGGGCGGGCGCATCTCGCTCAGCACCCCCGTCTTGACCACCAGCACGACGGGATCATCCGCGGTGAACGCGTCGAGGAACGCGCGCACGACGTGGAACATCGCCTTGCGCTCGTCCCAGCGGCCGATCGAGTAGAAGACGGTGACGTCGTCGGGCACGCCGAGCGCGGCGACGGCGTCGTCGGTCGCGAGCACCGGCTCGCACGCGACGTGGGGCACCACCCTGATCGGCACGCGCACACCACCGGCCTGGAACACCGAGCGATTCCACTCGCTGGGCACGATGACGCGATCGACCGCGTTCAGGAGCGGTGGCCAGTGCCCCGGGATCCGGTCGGTCTCCCAGACCGTGTGACCGACGAGTGGCCCGCCGTCGACCACGCTGCGCACGAGCGCGTAGTGCTCGGGCACGAGGTGCGCGACGGTGGGTGCACCCGGTGCGGCCTCGTCGGCCGGGCGCTCGTCGCGCGAGAACGGGAGCAACGCGGCCGGCGCGCCGCCCATCGTGTTCGACCACCCGCGGAACGCGACCGACGTTCCCGCGGCGCGCACGGCGCGCACCAGGCGGTCGGCGGCGTTGCCGTAGCCCGTCCAGTCGTCTTCGGCGACGTAGCGAAGTTGGGCGTGCAGCTCAGGAGCGCTCACGCGAACAGCTCGTGCACCGGGAGGTGCTCGCGCACGATCGACGCGTACGTCGACGCGCTGGTGCGCACCCACGCCTCGGTGATCGCAGGCGCGTGCACGTTGCTGAAGTCGCGGCGTTCCTCGTCCCACCAGAGGTGCGCGGCCAGGTGCACCGACGCCACGCCGGTGAGGTCGCCGGGTGGCTCCACGAGCAGCGCGCGCAGGCCGTCGGGCGTGGGGCCGAACGCGTGGAACGTGCGCTGCGGCTCGACTCGCACGAGGTCGGGATGCGCGCGGGCGAGGTCGTCGGCGAGAAAGCAGCTGTGCGCCGACCACGTGCCGTCGAGCGCGCCGGCGATCTCGTCGCGCCAGCGGCGCACGTAGTCGGCCCCGGGCGCCGCCATCACCAACGCGTTCGACAGCGACGAGCGCGACGCGTTGACCCGCGGGTCGAACACGTCGGGCTCTCGACCGATCACCGCGGGCGCGCGCCACAGGTCGTCGGCGACCGGTGCGACGAACGCGGTGTCGATGTCGGCGTACATGCCGCCGTGCTCGGCCAACACGTCGAGGCGGACGAAGTCGGCTTCGTGGGCGTAGGAGAACTGGGCCACGAACGGGTCGTCGTAGGCGAAGTCGATGACGGTCTGCACGCGTTCGACGCGGCGCAGCGTGACGAGTGGCCGAGCCAGGTCCCAGTAGACCCCGTACGGCAGCTCGTGGTGGTGAACGACGATCTGGTCGGGCTGCACGACGGCGCGGCAGGTGGCGATGGCGAGGTAGTGCACGAGGTGGAAGGGCTCGTCTTGGGGTCGGAGCCCGAACACGAAGTGCACGATGCGAGGGATGCGCTGGGTCATGGGGGCACGGCCATGGGAGCGTGGCGGCGGCGGAGGATCGTTACCGTGGGCGCGTGGACCCGGATCGTACCGATCGTGCCGAGCGCGGGCCGATCGTGCTCCCGATCGTGCTGCCGATCGTGCTGGTGGTACCGACCGCGCCGCGCCCCGACGGCAACGGCCTCGCGATGCGCGCGGGGATGTGGCTCGACGCGCTCGCCGCGATCGCGCCGGTGCATCTGGTCGTGGTGCCGGTGTCGGGGCCAGGCAACGCTTCGGCGTGGATCGATGCACGCGCTGCGTCGTGCACTGTCGTCGCGCCCGTGACCGAGGATGCTGCCAACCGTCACGTGGTCGCGCAGCTCGGACGAGCGGAGTGGCGCGCGGCGCTGGATGCCACCGCGCCGGTGCCGACGCGCGTCGGGCTCGCCCCGCCGTCACTCGCGCTCGACGCGATCGCGTTGCTCGCACCGCACCTGGGCGGCGCCACACCCCACGCGGTCGTTGTCCTGCGGGAGTACCTCGTGCCCGTCGGTGTGACGATCGCCCACGAGCTCGGCGCCGTCCGCACCGTGGTCGACCTCGACGACGACGTGGAGCCGTTGCTCGCGCGCAGGGGCGACGTCGCGGCCGCCGAGGGGTATGCCCGGCTGGCCCGGCACTGGCTGCCGCAGGTGGACGCGGTGACCATCGCCTCGGCGGTGGACGCGGCGGCGTTCGCGAGCCGCCACGAGCTCCCGACGCCGGTGGTGGTGCCGAACACGATGGCCGCGGCGACCGCGTTCGCACCGCGACCGGGCACC
>DASUMF010000033.1:0-4813 GCA_036277835.1 Acidimicrobiia bacterium | reverse complement strand
GCCTCTACGACCTCATCTGGAAGCGCACGATCGCGTGTCAGATGGCCGACGCGCGGATCCGGCGCGTCACTCTGCGGCTGGCCGCCACGTCGACCGCCGGAGAAGCCGTCACCTTCCAGTCGACCGGGCGCACCATCGAGTTCCCGGGCTACCTGCGGGCCTACGTGGAGGGCGCCGACGATCCCGACGCCGAGCTCGAGGACCGCGAGGCCGTGCTGCCCCCGCTCGACGAGGGCGACGCGGTCGCGTGTCGCGAGCTGCACGCGTCGGGACACACGACGCAACCGCCTGCCCGTTACACCGAGGCGAGCCTGGTGAAGGAGCTCGAGGAGCGCGGCATCGGACGTCCCTCCACGTACGCGAGCGTGATCGACACCATCAGCCGACGCGAGTACGTGTGGAAGAAGGGCAATGCGCTGGTGCCGTCGTGGACGGCGTTCGCGAAGGTGCAGCTGCTCGAGCGCTACTTCACGCACCTCATCGACTACGAGTTCACCGCCACCATGGAAGAGGCGCTCGACGCGATCGCGCGCGGCGAAGGGGAAGCCGAGAAGTGGCTGCACTCCTTCTACTTCGGCAACGGAGAGGTGGGTCTGCGCGACCTCGTGGGTGAGGAACATCTCGCGACCATCGACAAGGCCGAGGTGAACACGGTCGAGCTCGGGACCGATGCCGAGGGCCGCACGCTGGTCGTACGCGTCTGGCCCAATGGCGCGAACATCGAGCGCGGCGACGAGCGCGCCCCGATCCCGTTCGACGTCGCCCCCGACGAGCTCGTCGATCTCGCCGACGACCTCATCGCGCGCGGCTCCGGTGGCCCACGCGAGATCGGCGTGGATCCCGACACCGGTCTCACCGTGCTCGCGCTCACCGGCCGCTTCGGCCCGTTCGTGCAGCTGGGCGAACAGGAAGAGGGCTCGAAGGAGAAGCCGAAGAGGGCGTCGCTCCTCGCGTCGATGGACGCCGCGACCGTCACGCTCGACGAGGCGCTCGCGCTCCTCTCGCTCCCGCGCGTGGTCGGGGTCGACGCCGACGGCACCGAGATCACCTCGCAGAACGGTCGGTACGGGCCCTACCTCAAGAAGGGCACCGACAGCCGCAGCCTCGCCACCGAGGAGCAGATGTTCACGGTCACGCTCGAAGAGGCGCAGGCGATCTTCGCCCAACCGAAGGCCCGCCGCGGGCGCGTCGCCAAGCCACCGCTGGCCGAGCTGGGTGTCCACCCCGAGTCGGGTGCGCCGGTGCGGATGCTCGACGGTCGGTTCGGCCCCTACGTCACCGACGGAACGCTCAACGCATCGGTGCCGCGCGGTGTCGACATCGCATCCGTCACACTCGACCAGGCCGTCGACCTGTTGCGGGAGCGCGCGGCTCGTGCACCGGCCACGAAGCGCCCGGCCAAGAAGGCGGCGAAGCGCTCGACCGCGAAGAAGACCACGAAGAAGACGACGAAGAAGGCCGGTACGGCCACGAAGACGGTGAAGAAGGCCGCAACGAAGCGGGCGACGCCCGCGAAGACGGCCAAGAAGGCCACGTAGGCTGACCGAGCAACCACCGCCGCCGCACGGAGCGCCGAGGATGGCCGACGATCAACCGGCGAGCCCTGGGGCGCCGTTCATCCCGCCCGACGCCGACACCGCCCCGATCCCGCCCGCTCCCTGGCGGGTCTTCGGCACGCAGTCGTTCTTCCGGTTGTGGCTCGCGCAGGTCGTCTCGAGCACGGGCGACTGGATCGGACTGATCGCGATCCTCGCCATCGCGGCGCGCGTCTCCGACAACTCGGGCGCGGCGGTGAGCCTCGTGATGCTCACCCGGGTGCTGCCCGGCTTCCTCCTCGGCACCGTCGGGGGCGTGATCATCGACCGGTTCGACCGGCGCAAGGTGATGGTGCTGTGCGACATCGGACGGGCCAGCCTGCTCATCCTGTTGCCCTTCGCCGAGAACATCCTCGGGCTCGTGCTCATCTCGCTCGGGCTCGAGCTCATGACGCTGCTCTGGGGGCCCGCGCAGGCGGCGACGGTGCCCCACTTCGTGCCCGAGGAGCAGCTGGCGTCGGCGAACTCGCTCTCGCTCGCCGCGTCGTACGGCACGTTCCCCGTCGCATCGATCATCTTCTCGCTGCTCGCCGGGCTCGCCACCGTGCTCGGTCGCCTCGACATCATCTCGGCGTTCGAGGTCGACCAAGAGGTCCTCGCCCTCATGTTCGACTCGGTCACGTTCCTGGTGTCGGCGGCGATCATCTGGCGGTTGCCGTTCCCGCGGCGCGAGCGCACGAGCGATCGGCGCATCGACTGGCCCGACACCTTCAACGACATCAAGGAGGGCCTGCGCTTCATCGGTCACAACCCGCTCGTGCGCGGCGTGATCATCGGGCTCGGCTTCGGGCTCATCGGCGGCGGAGCCATGATCCCCCTGGGCCCCGCGTTCGCCAAGGAGGTGCTGGAGGGCGGCAGCCCCGCGTTCGGTGTGCTGATGACGGCCCTGGGCTTCGGTGCCGCCTTCGGCGTGGTGATGCTGCTCTGGCTCCAGGGTCGGCTCCCGCGCTCCACCGTGTTCGCGGCGGCGGTCGTCGGTACGGGCACCTTCTTGATCATGGCGGCGTCGGTCTCGTCGCTCGCGCCCGCCGCGCTGTTCATCGGCGGTGTCGGCGCGTGTGCGGGCACCTCCTACGTCACCGGCTTCACGGTGCTCCAGGAGAACGTCGGCGACGACCTGCGCGGCCGCATCTTCGCCACCCTCTACACGGTGATCCGGCTCTGCCTGTTGATCTCGCTCACCATCTCGCCGCTGTGGTCCGACTTCTGGGACTGGGTCACCAGCAACGTGCTCGACAACCAGATGATCGAGGTCGGGCCCTACTCGTACGCGATGCCGGGCGTGCGCATCGCGCTCTGGGGCGGTGGGATCATCACGCTCGTCGCAGGCCTCTTCGCATGGCACTCGATCGCACGGGCGCACAAGGAGGACCCCGAGCAGGAGGAGCGGGCCGCAGCCGAGCAGCGCGCGATCGCGGACGCCGACGTCGCGCGCGTGCGCGAAGCCGAAGCGCAGGCAGCGGCGCGCAAGGCCGACAAGCACGCGCCGAGCCACGACGAGGAGCCCGTGAGCGACGACGACGACGAAGCGGCCACCGGATGACGCGCGGTCGGTTCGTCGTCGTCGAGGGTGGTGACGGCAGCGGCAAGAGCACGCAGGTGGCGCGCCTCGTCGAGTCGTTGCGCGCGCGTGGCCTCGGGGTGGTCGCGACGTTCGAGCCGGGTGCGACGCCGGCGGGCGCGGTGCTGCGGGATGTGCTGCTGCACGGCGCCGCGCCCATCGCTCCCGTCACGGAGGCGCTGCTGATGGCCGCCGATCGCGCGCAGCACGTGGCCGAGGTGGTCGCGCCGGCGCTCGCGCGCGGCGACTGGGTGGTGTCGGACCGGTTCGTCGCGTCGTCGCTCGTCTACCAGGGCGTCGTGCGCGGTCTCGGCGTGGACGCGATCCGGGCCCTGAACGAGCCCGCAGTCGCCGGGGTCGCGCCCGACCTCGTCGTCGTGCTCGACGTCGCGGAAGCCGTCGCGCGCGGCCGCCGGTACGGCACGCCGGATCGCATGGAGTCGGAGGCCACCGAGTTCCACGAGTCGGTGGCGCGCGCCTACCGCGACCTCGCGCGCGCCGAAGGGTGGACGATCGTCGACGGCGGTGCCGACACGGAGACGGTCGCGACGCAGGTGCTCGACGCGGTCGCCGGGCTGCTGGAAGACTCGCCGCGATGACGGCATCGACGAACGCGCCACCGGCGGGCTGGGATCGGGTCGTCGGGCAGGACCACGCGGTCGAAGTGCTGCAGCGCGCCGCGGCGCGGCCGTCGCACGCCTATCTCCTCGTCGGCCCGCGCGGCTCGGGCGTCGAGGAAGCCGCCCGATGCTTCGCCGCCTCGGTGCTCGCGCCCGACGACGACCGTGCCTTCGAGCTCGCGTTGCGCGGCGTGCACCCCGACGTGGTGGAGATCGACCCCGCCGCCACGCAGATCCGCGTCGACGACGCGCAGACCATCCTCGACGAGGCCTACAAGAGCCCCATCGAGGGCCGACGCAAGGCGATCCTCGTGTTCGAGGCGGAGCGCCTGAACGAGCAGGCGGCGAACAAGCTGCTGAAGACGCTCGAGGAACCACCCGACACCGCGTTGATCGTGCTGGTCACCGCGGGCGCCGACCAGCTGCTCCCCACCATCCGATCGCGGTGCCAGCGCGTCGACTTCGCGTACCTCGGCCACGACGCCATCGCGTCCGCGCTCGTGGCGTCGGGTGCAGAGCCGTCGCGCGCGGATCTCGTCGCCCGCCTCGCCGGCGGTCGCCTCGACCGGGCGCGCGCGCTCGACGGCCCCCTGGCGGCCGTCCGTGACGCGTTCGTCGACACCGCGACGTCGTCCGACGGCACCGGCTCGCACGTCGCGATCCACGTCGCGGGGGTGGACGCCGCGATGCACGACGCGCTCGCCAGCTTGGAAGCCGCGCACGACGACGAGGTGGCGCAGCTCACTGCCGAGCTCGAGGCGAGCGGCTATCCGGATCGAGTGGTCCGCGCGCAACTGCGGCGGCTCGAGGAGCAACACAAGCGGGCCCACCGCCGGGCCCGCACCGACCTGCTGATCGAAGGCATCACCGCGCTCGAGACCGTGTACCGAGACGCGCTCGCCGGCCCGGGCACCCAGTCGCTGAACGCCGATCGCCAGCCGCTCCTCCTCGAAGCGCGCTCGTGCAACCGTGCGCTCGACGCGTGCCGCGAGGCGCGCCAGGCACTCTCCGAGTTCAACCCCAACGAGACCCTGCTG
>DASUMF010000032.1:0-2099 GCA_036277835.1 Acidimicrobiia bacterium | reverse complement strand
GATCGTCGCCTTGTCGCGGTTCAGTGTGATCTCAGTCTGGGCGCGGTTCACCGGCGCAGCGTACCGACGGTTGCGTTCGGTCGGCAGGGCCGTCATCCTGGGAACAGCGAGCGGGGGAGGTGGCCGCATGGTCCTGCAGCGATACGACGCCATCGTGATCGGTGCGCGGTGTGCCGGATCGCCCACTGCGATGCTGCTCGCCCGCGCCGGTCACCGCGTGCTCGTCGTCGACCGGGCGACGTTCCCGAGCGACACGCTGTCGACGCACGTCGTGCACCCGCCGGGCGTGGCCGCGCTGCGTGACTGGGGGATCCTGGACCGCCTCGTCGCGACGGGATGCCCCGCCATCGACACGTACACGTTCGACTTCGGCGCGTTCACGCTCGCCGGCGCACCGGGCACCGACGAGTCGCCCGTCGCGTACTGCCCTCGTCGCACGGTGCTCGACAAGCTGCTGGTGGACGCGGCGTCCGAGGCCGGCGCCGAGGTCCGGGAGGCGTTCACCGTCGAGGAGCTCGTCGTCGAGGACGACCGCGTGGTCGGCGTGAAGGGCCACACTTCCGGTGGCGCGAGCGTGACGGAGCACGCCGACGTCGTGATCGGCGCCGACGGGCGGTTCTCCCTCGTCGCGAAGGCGGTGGAAGCCGAGCAGTACCGCGAGCAGGCGCCGATCCTGTGTGGCTACTACACGTACTGGAGCAACCTCCCGGTGGACAGTGCGTTCGCGGTCTACTCACGGCCGGGGCGCGGCTGGGCAGTGGCGCCGACGCACGACGACCTGACGCTCGTGGTCGCGGGCTGGCCGGTGGCGGAGTACGAGACCAACCGCCACGACGTCGAAGGCAACTACCTGGGCATGTTCGACGCGGTCCCGGAGTTCGCGGCGCGCATCCACGCTGCGACCCGGGAGGCCCGCTTCGCGGGGACGTCGGTGGCGAATTACTTCCGTCGGCCCTTCGGTCGAGGGTGGGCACTGGTCGGTGACGCGGGATACAACAAGGACTTCATCACCGCGCAAGGGATCAGCGACGCGTTCCGCGACGCGCAGCTGTGTGCGTCGGCGATCCACGAGGCGCAGTCCGGGACGCGGTCGTACGACGAAGCGATGGCCGAGTACCAGGCCGTTCGCGACACGCACGCGCTGCCGATGTTCGAGTTCACCTGTCAGCTGGCCACCTTGGAGCCTCCTCCGCCCGAGATGCAGCAGCTCCTCGCGGCGGCGCACGGCAACCAGGAGGCGATGGACGGGTTCGCACGGGTCAACGCGGGTGTCACGTCGCCCGCCGAGTTCTTCTCGGAGGAGAACGTCGGCCGCATCTTCGCGGCGGCGAGCTGAGCGGCGCCCCGCGCTCGGAGCGGGGCCGCCGGGTCAGCGCTCGTGTTCGGCGACGTCCTCGGAGGACTCGATCGCCCGCACCGCCACCGCGGTCGCATCGACCGCGCGCGTGTCGTCGCCCCCGCGCCTGGCGTGCGCGGCAGCGGCGCGCACGGCGTGCTGCAACGCCCGGTCGCGGTCGCGCGGGTACTCGAAGCGCCATCGGCGCACCCGTGCGGCGATCGCGGCGGTGCCGACGCCGTCGGGTTCGACGCCCGCCGCGGTGAAGATCCGGCAGTCGTAGGTGCGACACGCTCGGGGCCGGTGGTCGTAGATCGAGCACTGACCATCCACGAGCATCGGGCAGCAGCCGTGCTCGTCGTAGCCCAGCACCACGTGGCCGCGGGGGAGACCGGGCGCGGGGAACAACAACGTGCTCGGGATGTGCGCGAGGGCGTCGTGCTCGTCGGGTCCGACGTGCACGAACTGCGAAGCGGTGCAGCACGCGACGCACGAGCCGCACGGCACCACCGCGTCGTGCTCGCCGCGGAGCGCGCCGCGCATCGACGTGAGCCAGCTCGCGAAGTCGCCACCCGCGAGCGGCTGATCGCCGGGGTCGGGTCGATCGGTCGCCGCCATGGCCTCATGTTGCCCGAGTCCGTCGCGGCGGCGGCGCAGGATGCGCGCTCCCGGCCATGGGAATACGATTCCCGGCATCGCCTCCGACTCGCCGACGACCACCCCGCTCGCGGCCCGCGCCGTCCGGCGCGCGCTCGCCGAACGC
>DASUMF010000031.1:0-3165 GCA_036277835.1 Acidimicrobiia bacterium | reverse complement strand
GGAGGCGGTGGTGGTCGGGTTCCACCGCGACTTCGACTTCGACGAGCTCGACCGGGCCTCCGGCGCGGTGCGCAACGGCGCCCGCTTCGTCGCCACCAACCTCGATGCGACCTATCCGATGCCGGGCGGACGGATGTTGCCGGGTACCGGGGCGATCACCGCCGCCGTCGCGGTGGCGTCGGGCCGTCAACCCCTCGTCGCGGGCAAACCGGAGCCGGCGACGGTGGAGCTGGTGCGGTCGCGATTCGGGGCGCGGGGTGTGGTGGTGGGCGACCGACCGTCGTCCGACGGTGCGCTGGCCGCCGCGCTCGACTGGCCGTTCGGGCTCGTGCTGTCGGGTGTCACCGCGGCGGTCGCACCGCCGGGAGGCGAGGCGATCCCGTCACCGCCGCCGCCGTTCGTGGCCGCCGACCTCGGGGTCCTCGCACCGATGCTCATCGCCGCGCTCGCCTGACATGCAACACCTGCCGCCTATCCTGCGGCGGTGACCGTGCGGCGACGTCTCGACGCCGAGCTCGTGCGTCGCGGCCTGCTCGCGAGCCGGTCGCAGGCGGTGGATGCGATCACGGCCGGCCGCGTGCTCGTGGCCGGCAGCCGGGCCGACGCACCCGCCCGCCTGGTGGACCCCGCGGAATCGATCGCGCTCACCGGCGAAGGCCCGCGCTTCGTGTCACGCGGGGGCGAGAAGCTCGCGGCCGCGCTCGACGCCTTCGCGGTGCGTGCCGAGGGGCGCCGCGCGCTCGACGCGGGCGCGTCCACCGGGGGGTTCACCGACTGCCTCCTCCAACGCGGCGCGGCGGAGGTCGTGGCGGTCGACGTCGGCCGCGGGCAACTCGCCTGGTCGGTGCGCACCGACCCGCGTGTGGTCGTGATGGAGCGCACCAACGTGCGCGACCTCGACGCCGACGCGATCGGTGGCGCAGTCGACCTGGTGGTCGCCGACCTGTCGTTCATCTCGCTGGTCACGGTGGCGCCCGCACTGCGGGCGTGTGCGACCCCGGACGCCGACTTCGTGCTGCTGGTGAAGCCACAGTTCGAGGCAGGTCGCGCGCGGGTGGGCAAGGGCGGGATCGTGCGCGATCCCGAGGTGCACCGCGCGGTGCTCCGGGAGGTTCGCATCGGGCTCGCGGGATCGGAGCTCACCGTCGTCGACGCGGTCGCGTCGCCCCTGCGCGGTGCCGACGGCAACGCCGAGTTCCTCTTCCATGCGCGATGCTCGTCGGCGGTCGCGGCCGGAGGTGCCGTACTCGCCGACGATGCCGCGCTCGACGCGCTCGTCGACGCAGTGGCCGACGGGATCGCGGCCCGATGAGCGCGATCGGCGCGGTCGGTCTGGTGCCGCACCGCGAGCGGGGCGACGCGGCCGAGCTGGCGAAGCACGCGGCGGCGTGGCTGTCGGAGCGCGGTGTCGTGGTGCGGGTACCCGAGGCCGATGCGGCCGCGGCCGGGCTGCTGCACCTCGCCGCCCCCGTCGACACGTTCGCGGCCGGCCTCGACATGGTGCTCTCCCTCGGTGGCGACGGCACGATGCTGCGCACCGTCGACCTCGTCTACGAGGCCGGCGTTCCCGTGCTCGGCGTCAACGTCGGGCAACTGGGCTACCTCACCGAGGTGGAGCCGCCCGATCTCGACGCCGCGCTCGAGCGCCTGGTGAGCGGCCGCTACGAGGTCGACGAGCGCATGGTGCTCTCGGTGGAGGTGACGTCGACGGGACCGGCGGCCGGTCGATGGTTCGCCCTGAACGAGGCCGTGCTGGAGAAGCTGCACACCGGACGCCTCGCCCGCCTCGAGGTCGAGATCAACGGCACGTTCTTCACCACGTACGCGGCGGACGGCGTGATCGTCGCGACACCGACCGGGTCCACGGCGTACTCATTCTCGGCACGCGGCCCGATCGTGTCGCCCCGCATGAAGTGCCTGCTCCTCACGCCCGTCTCGCCCCACATGCTGTTCGACCGATCGCTGGTGCTCGGCGCCGACGAGTCGGTCCGCTTCGTGGTGTCCGACGACCGTGCGGTCACGCTCACGGCCGACGGCCTCGACCGCGGCGAGCTGGCAGCCGGCGACGTCGTCGCGTGCAGCGCGGGCCCGCTCCCCGCGCGCATCGTCACCCTCGGGCGGCGCGACTTCCACCAGATCCTGAAGGCCAAGTTCGGCCTCGCCGACCGCTAGGCGACCCGTGCTGGCCGAGCTCCACGTGGTCGATCTGGGGATCGTCGCCGACCTCGATCTGGTCCTGGGGACGGGTCTCACCGCCATCACCGGTGAGACCGGAGCGGGCAAGACGCTCCTCGTCGAGGCCGTCGAGCTGCTGGTGGGGGGTCGCGCCGACGCCTCGCTCGTGCGCGATGGCGCCGACGAGGCTCGGGTCGAAGGCCGGTTCGTCGACGTCGACGGCACCGAGACGGTGCTGGCGCGGGTGATCCCACGCGACGGCCGGAGCCGCGCCTACGTCGACGGACGTCTGGCGACCGCGGCGGAGCTCGCTGATCGCGGCGCCGCGCTCGTCGATCTCCACGGTCAGCACGCGCACCAGTCGCTCCTCGATCCGGCCGTGCAGCGCGACGCGCTCGATCGCTACGCGGGTGCAGATGCCATGGCCGCGCTCGACGACCTGCGCGCGGCGCGCGACGACGCGCGCGACGTCGCGCGTGCACTCGTCGCACTCGGTGGCGACGCACGGGCGCGGGCGCGCGAGATCGACCTGCTGCGCTTCCAGGTGGAGGAGCTGGCCGAGGCGGCGCTCGACGATCCCGACGAGGATGCCGTCCTCGAGCGCGAGGAGGAGCTGCTCGCCGACGCGACGGCGCACCAGGAGGCGCTCGCACGGGCGTACTCGGTCCTGGAGGGCGCGGCGCTCGACGCGCTCGGGAGCGCGCTGGCCGACATCGACGGACGCGCACCGTTCGCCGAGCTCGCGGAGCGCCTGCGCGCCGCGCAGTCGGAGGTGGCCGACGTCGAGCGCGAGCTGCGGGTCGCCGCCGATCGCATCACGGACGATCCGGCGCGGCTCGACGCGGTGCGGGCCCGGCGGAACCGGCTGCGCGACCTGCTGCGCAAGTACGGCGACTCGCTGGCCGACGTGATGGCGTACGCCACCGACACCGAGGCCCGGCTCGTCGAGCTCGAGGGCTACGAGGCGCGCGCCGCGGAGCTCGAGGCGCG
>DASUMF010000030.1:0-5813 GCA_036277835.1 Acidimicrobiia bacterium | reverse complement strand
CTTCATGTCGTCCGGGAGCATGTCCCAGTCGTTGACCTGACCGTCGGTCGGCTTCAGGTAGTAGTAGATGTCGTCGAAGTCGATGTGCGGCATGTTGGTCGCGAACCAGTCGAGCATCGGCTTGCGCTCGAACCGGGTCAGCGCGTTGAGGCGGAACTTCGTCATCCAGTCGGGCTCGCTCTTGCGGTGCGAGATCTCCTTGACGATGTCCTCGTTCAGGCCCTTCGTGGGCGTGTAGACGTAGTCGTCGGTGCTGTCGTGCCAGCCGAGCTTGTACTTGCCGAGATCGATCCCGGAGACGGCCATGGTGGGGTCCTTCAGTGGCGACGGGGGATTTCCACTACCGCCATAGTAACAATCCCCTGGCCCGTTCCCAATCTCGTGGAGCGGGGTTTGCTCAGCCGCCGTTGAGCTGCTTCTGCGCCTGGTTGACCAACGACCTCGCCTGGTTCAAGAGGTTCTGGTACTCGGCGAGGTTCTTGGCGGCGAGGGCGGCATCGGCCTGATCGAAGAGCGCCGCCGCCTGGTTGAGCTTGTCCTGGGCGGAGCCGCTGGCGGCGTTGGGCGTCGTCGTGGTCGTGGTGCTGGTCGACGACGAGGGGCCGCCGCTGGTGTCGCCGTCGCCATTGGGGTTCGTGTTCGCCCCGAGGCCGAACGCGCAGGTCGTGGCCTGGCCGTCGCCGGCATCGGCGAACAGCCGGTCGATCGCCTCGTTGATGGTGGGCGCGCACACGGCACCCTTGTCCTGGGTGAACACGGCGACGAACTGGAACTGCGGGAAGCCGTTCTCCCCCGCCCCGCGCACGTAGATCGGGCGCACGTAGATGATCGAGTTGCCCACCGGGATGAGCTGGAGGCTCCCCTTGATCACGCGCGAGCCCTGCTGGTTGAGCAGCGTGATCGCCTGCGAGATCTGCTGGGTGCGGTTGATCTCGTTGTCGACCTGGAGCGGGCCGAACACCGTGCTGCCCTGGGGCATCACGAACGACTGCAGCTTGCCGTACTGCCCGGGATCCGACTTCGCGGTGAGGAACGACGAGAGCCGTGTGATGCTGTTCCCCGACGACACCGGCACGAACGGCTCCAGGATGACGAAGCTCTCCTTCTCGTCACCCGGCAGCTTGAGGTACAGGTAGTACGGATCGATGCGCTTCCCGGTGGACGTGGCCGCCTGGGGCTGGTTGGTGGCGGTGTTGCCCGACGTGTCGACGAAGGTCGTGAAGTCGCTCGGCACCGACGACCCCGGATCGGGCGACACCAGCCACTTGCTGCTGCCGTCGTAGAAGCGACGTGTCTCGGTGACGTGGTACGGGCCGTACATGTTCGACTGCAGCCGGAAGAGGTCCTCCGGGTAGCGCAGGTGCGCCTTGAGCTCGTCGGACATCTGCGACGCGTCGGTGAAGAGGTCGGGGAACGCCTTGCGCCACGCCCGGATGATCGGGTCCTTCTCGTCGAACACGTAGAACGTGACGGTGCCCTGGTACGCGTCGACCGTGACCTTCACCGAGTTGCGCGCGTAGTTCACGTTCGTGGCCAACCCGCCCTCGCCGCCAGTCGACTGCGAGTACGGGTACATGTCGGTCGTCGTGTAGCCGTCGAGCACCCAGAGGGTCTTGTTGCCGAGCACCACCGGGTAGGGGTCGGCGTCATACTTCATGAACGGTGCGAGCTTCTCGACGCGGGCGCGGATGTCGCGCTCCATCAGCACGCGTGTGTCGGAGGTGATCTGCTTCGAGATCAGCGGGTCGATGCTGCCGAAGCGAAGCGCGAACGCGGCGCGACGCACCCAGTTCGACAGCACCACGCCGTCCTTGCCGCGGTACCGCGTGAACCGGTCGACCTTGCCCCCGGTCTGGAAGTTGAATTCCTTCTGCTCCGCGTCGGTGAGCACGTAGCTCGTGAGACCCTCACCGAAGTAGATCTCCGACGCCGGCCCCTGCTCGAGGTCGATCGCCTTGGGCACCGTCTGCACCGGCACGTCACTCAGGAAGTACTGCGGCGAGCCGTCGGGGTTCACGTCGTTGCTCGGCGAGGCGACGACGCCGTAGCCGTGCGTGTACACGATGTGGCGGTTCACGAAGGACTGGCTCGGCAGATCGGCGCTGTTCAGGCTGCGGGCCGCGATGAGCACCTGGCGGGTCCGGTTGTCGATCAGATAGCGATCGACGTCGACGTCACCGATCTGGTAGTAGGTCTGGATCTTCTGCAGCGTGTTGTAGGTGGCCGCGATCACGCTCGGGTCCCACAAGCGCGCGTTGGCGATGGTGGTGGCGTTGGCGCTGCCGACGATCTCCTCCGCCGAGCTCACGTCCTTGAACGAGGTGAAGTCGTAGGTGGTCGGCTCCACCTTGTCGAGCCCGAACGCGAGACGGGTGGACCGGATGTTGCGCCCGATGTAGGGCCGTTCGGTCTGGAACTCGTTGGGCCCGACCCGGAACTGCTGGATCGCCGCCGGGTAGATCGTGCCGATCACGAGCGAGACGAAGCCCCAGAGCCCGACCGCGATGATCGGGAGCACCCATCCCCGGCGCCAGATGTTCCAGATGAACAGCCCGGCGGCGAAGATCGAGATGATCACGAGCAGGTTGAGTGCGGGCAGCTCCGCGTGCACGTCGGTGTAGCTCGCACCCTCGACCACGCCGCGCGACGACAGCGTGAGCTCGTAGCGCCCGAGGTAGTACTGCGCGGTCTTCACCAGCGCCATCACGGCGAGGATCACCGAGAGGTGTGCCTTCACCTGGGGCGTCACGCGCTGGAACGGGGTCTGGAAGCGGATGCCGCCGTTGAGGTAGTGCTCCACCGCGGTGACGATGAGCACGATCACGAGGCCGGCGAACAGCCACTCGGTGATGAACTCCAGGAACGGCAGCTTGAACACGTAGAAGCCGACGTCCATGTGGAACTGCGGGTCCTTCACTCCGAAGGACGTGGCGTGGGTGAAGAGCACCCACTGCTTCCACTGCGACGACACGCCGATGCCGGCGATCAGCGCGAAGAACAGCGACACACCGATGCGGATCCGCCCGGTGTAGCGACCGGTGGCCTGCTGGTAGCGGGCCATGAGCTCGTCCTCGGGGCCCATCGACCGGTACTTCGGCGCGAGGCGATCGGCGATCACGAGGTTCACGAACATGATCGCGAAGAACACGACCGTGAAGACGAGCGCCGGAGCGACCTTCGCCGCGAGGAGGCTGCTCCACGTGCTGCCCTGGCCGAGCGAGTCGAACCACAGGAAGTCGGTGTAGAAGCCCGCCAGCCCGCGCAGGCTGAACAGCAGGACGAAAAGGACGACGACGAGGCCGATGATCCAGCCGCGCAGGCGGAAGCGGCGCCGGGGCACCTCGGTCGGGACTCGCATCGGGGCGCAGCCTATCCATGGTGGTCGCGCAGCCGGGTTCGGCCGCGATCACACGCGTTGCGACGTTCGCGTCCCCGACGCTCGGGGACGATCGCCGCTGGTCGTGTCGGCTACTCCGCTGCTTCGACGACGAGCATGCAGCGACAGCCCGGATGGGCCGGCGGGAGCAGTTGGCCCGTGGGGAACGCCTCGCCGCGGGTCGTGGGCTCGAGTGCGTTGTCGTCGCAGTCGGGGCACTTGCCTTCGCGCGCAGGGATCCACCGGAGGCGCGCGTCGGCAGGCGCGGCGTCGTAGACGCCGCGGGACCATGCCACCGCGAGTGCGTCCCCGAGCACGACGTCGAGATCCTGGGTGCGCCACTCCCGGTACCGGGCGCCGAGTGCCTGCGCGATGGTGATCTCGAGGTCGGCCGGGCTCTTGGCGTCGATCGACTCCAGCGAGCTCTCCAAGCGGCTCCGCAACGGGCTGATCGCCGCATCGGTGAGCTCGCTGAGCACGGCTCCGGCGACCGATCCGCCGCCCTTCGGCGCCGCGCCGCCCACACTCGCGACCCCGGCGGCGTACGCCTTGTCGACGGCGGGCTGCAGCACGTGCGCCCATCGGGCCTGCTGCTCGTCGGGCGCGGGGAGGATCTTGGCCGTGTCGATCTTGCCCCGCTGGCGGCGCAGGCCGTCGAGCACGTCGTTCTGCTCGTCCTGCAGCGCTCGCTTCGCCCGGCGCGAGAGATCCACCGCGACCACGGCGAGCGCGTCGTCACGCTCCTGCACGAGGCGCTGGTCCGGCGTCAGCGCGACCTCGTCGCCCTCACCGCCGTCGTCGCCCTCACCGCTGTCGTCGCTCTCCGCGTGCTCGCCCGACTCCCCCGCTGCGTCCTCGGGAGCGTCGGTCGTCGCAGCGGCTGCCGGCGCGGGCTCGGGAGCGTCGGGCTCGGCGGTCGTCGTGGTCGCGTCGGCCGGCGCGGCGTCGGACGACGGCGTCTGCTCGGAGCGCAGCTGCTGGAACAGCGCGCCGACGTCGGGCGCGGCGGGCGCGGCGGGCTCCGGAGCGTCGTCGGACGCCGCGGCGTCGGGCGCGGGCGGTGCTGCCTGCGCCGCGGCGGGCGCGTCCTCCGCGGTGTCGGCCGGCGGCGACTGGTCGACAATCGGGGCGTCGGCCGGTTCCGGCGTCGGTACGGGCGGTGCTGCCACGGTGGACGCGGCAGGCTCGTCGGCCATCACCCGCGCGGCTTGCGACAGCGCGCGTTCCACTGCCTGGTAGGTCTCGACGAGGCGGCCCCGGCCGGAGCGGAGCTCGGCGATCTGGCGCTCGAGCTCCTGGCGGCGTTCGGTGAGGTCGGTCAGCACCCGCTCGCGGAGCGTGCGCGCCTCCCCGACGATCTCCTTGGCGCGGGCGCGCGCAGCCTCTTCGGCCTCGCGCGCCTTCGACTCGACTGCTTGCTGCGTGCTGGAGCGGAGCTCGCGCGCGCTCTCCTGTGCCTCGCGCACCACCCGCCGCGCGTGCTCGTCGGCCTTGGTGCGGAGCTCGATCGCCGACTCCCGCGCCTGCCCGAGCACGCGCGCGGTCTCCTCGCCGAGCGCCGCGATGAGGTCTTGGTCGGAAGGGACCGGTTTGGGTGCCGACAGCCGCTCTTCGAGCGATCGCACCCGATTCGCGAGGTCGCGCTCGTGTCCGGTGAGCGACGCGAGCTCGTCGGCCACGAGCCGGAGGAACGCGCGCACCTCCGTTTCCGAGTAGCCGCGCTTGACCTGGCTGAAGCCCCGTTCTGCAACCGATTCGGGGGTCAGGCGGGCGTCGCGCGACGGGACGAGAGGCGAACCCGAGCTGTCGGACATGCCCTCATGATCGCGCCGACGTCGAGGTCGGTGGCGGCACTGGCGCGCCGCCCGCCTGCTGCAGCGCGGCGAGCGCGTCGTCGACGGTGTCGACGCCGACGACGCGCAGCCCGTCGGCACCCTTGCGCGCCGCGGCGAGCTCCGAGCGCGGCACCAACATGAGGTCGACGTCGTTGTGGCGCGCAGTGATCGCCTTCTGCTCGACACCGCCGACCGGTTGCACCGAACCGTCGGCCGCGATCGCGCCGGTGACCGCGACGCGCTTGCCGCCGGTGATGTCGCCGGGTGTGAGGTCGTCGATGATCGCGAGCGTGAACGCGAGCCCCGCCGACGGGCCACCGACGCGCTGGATGTCGAAGTCGACCTGGATCGGGAAGTCGTAGCGAACGAACTGCTGCACCCCGATCCCGAAGCACGGCTTCCCGCGCTGGCCACGCGCGGGGAGGCACTCTCTGGCGCCCTTACCACCGAAGCGGCCGGTCGGCACGTCGACGGTCATGTCGGTGCCGGCCCGGTTCACGGTGACCGGGACGACGTCGCCCGGGCGGTGCGCGTCGAGGAAGCCACCGATCGATGCGTTCACGGTGACCGGTTGGCCGTCGACTGCGACGACGGTGTCGCCG
>DASUMF010000029.1:0-2154 GCA_036277835.1 Acidimicrobiia bacterium | reverse complement strand
GTGCTCGACCGCGCGCATGGCGTCGAGGTTCTCGGTCATCGACACCGGGAGGCCGGCCGCACGGAGCTCGTGCACGAAGCCCTGCATGAGGTCGAGCAGCGTCGGACGCAGGCTCGACCCCGAGGGGCCAGCGCTCTCCGTGGTCGTCACGCAGGTGACCCGTCCGGCACCTGGAGCTCCTTGCGCGCCTTCATGATGTCGGACTGGTACTTGAGCAGCACGTGGAGCGTCTCGCCGATCACCTGCGGGTCGATCTGCGACGTGCCGAAGTAGAGCAGCGTGCGCGCCCAGTCGATCGTCTCCGAGATCGACGGCGACTTCTTGAGCTCGAGCGAGCGGATCGAGCGCACGACGCGGGCGATCTGCTCGGCCAGCGACGCGTCGATCTCGGGCACCCGCACCCGAACGATCTCCTCTTCGCGCGCGATGTCGGGGTAGTCGATGTGGAGGTAGAGGCAGCGACGCTTGAGCGCCTCGGAGAGCTCGCGCGTGTTGTTCGACGTGAGCAGCACGATGGGTCGCTGACGACCGGTGATGGTGCCCAGCTCGGGGATCGACACCTGGAAGTCGGACAGGACCTCCAGCAGCAGCGCCTCGGTCTCGATCTCGACGCGGTCGACCTCGTCGATGAGGAGCACGACGGGCTCCTCGGCGCGGATCGCCTCGAGCAACGGACGCTCGAGCAGGAAGGGCTCGGCGAAGATGTCGGACTCGACGGTCGCCCAGTCGGTCTCGTGCTCGCGGTCGGCCTGGATGCGCAGGAGCTGCTTCTTGTAGTTCCACTCGTACAGCGCCTTGGCCTCGTCGAGGCCCTCGTAGCACTGGAGCCGGATCAGCCGCGACCCGGTGACCTCGGCGATCGCCTTCGCCAGCTCGGTCTTGCCGACGCCCGCCGGCCCCTCGACCAACACCGGCTTCTCGAGCCGGTCAGCGAGGAAGACCACGCCCGCGATGCCCACATCCGCGAGGTAGTCGGCCTCCCGAAGCCGGGTGACGACCTCGTCGACGCTCTTGAACCGCTCAGCCATGCTCCCGCTCTCCGTCTCTTCCGCTCTCGTCGCTTCGAGTGATCCGTTCCTAGTCGCGGATCTGACCGTCGCCCCAGACGACGTACTTGCTGGTGGTGAGCTCACGTAACGCCATCGGGCCCCGCGCGTGCAACTTCTGGGTGCTGATCCCGATCTCGGCCCCGAACCCGAACTCGGCACCGTCGACGAACCGGGTGGATGCGTTCACGAGCACCGCCGCCGAGTCGACCTCGTTGGTGAAGCGTCGGGCCGCCGAGAGGTCGGACGTGAGGATGGCTTCGCTGTGGCCGGTCGTGAAGCGATTCACGTGCGCGATCGCCTCGTCGAGGGACGCGACGACGCCGACGCTGATCTTCAACGCGAGGAACTCGGTCGCGAAGTCGTCGTCGGTGGCCGCTCCCATCGACGGCCAGCGGGCGCGCGCACCGGGGTCGCCGACGAGCTCGACGCCGTGCTCGGCAAGCGTGGCCGCGACGCGCGGCACGAACGCATCGGCCACGGCCTCGTGCACGAGCAGCGTCTCGGCCGCGTTGCACACGCTCGGTCGGCTCGTCTTCGCGTTGACGACGATGTCGAGCGCCTGGTCGAGGTCGGCCGACGCGTCGACGTAGATCTGGCAGTTGCCGTCGCCGTCGATCACCACGGGGACGGTCGCATGGTCGCGGATGCTCTGGATGAGCGCGTGGCCGCCACGAGGGATGAGGCAGTCGACGACGTCGGTGAGCTGCATGAGCTCGACCGCCGCCTCGTGCCGCACGTCGTCGACGAGCACGACGGCATCTGCGGGGAGTCCCGCCTTCGCGACCGCGTCGCGCAGCACCTCGGTGATGGCCCGGTTCGACTCCAACGCGCTGGCCGAGCCCCGGAGCAATGCCACGTTGCCCGACTTCAGGCAGATGCCCGCGGCGTCGCTGGTGACGTTCGGGCGGTTCTCGTAGATGATCGCCACGACGCCGAGGGGCACGCGCACCTGGGTGATGCGCAGCCCGTTCGGGCGGGTCCACCCCCGCAGCACCTCGCCGATCGGATCGGGCAGGGCGGCCACCTGGCGCAGGCCGGCGGCCATGCCCTCGACCCGCCCGGCGCTCAGGCGCAGGCGGTCGATGACCGTGGGCGACACGCCCTG
>DASUMF010000028.1:0-2321 GCA_036277835.1 Acidimicrobiia bacterium | reverse complement strand
GGGCACGGAAGCCGCCGACACGGCTGCCACGGGAGGCACCGCGGCCTCCTCGGCGTTCGAGGGGCCGGTGTCGAGAGGCGTGCTCGGCGGCATCCTCGGCCTCTTTGCCGGCTTCGGCCTCGCGTTGCTAGCCGAGCGCCTCGATCGGCGCATCCGCACGCGGCAAGCGGCAGAGGAAGCCTTCCGGCTCCCCGTGCTCGCCGAGGTGCCCAAGCTCGACTCGAAGGAACAGGGCGCATTCGGCATCGCCGCCCACGACGCGCCGATGTCGGCCGCCGCCGAGGCGTTCCGGGCGATCCGTTCGGCCCTGCTGTTCCAGCACGCAGTCGGAACCGCGGCGACCTCGGCGAACGGTGACGGAGGGAGCGGTGCTCGTGTCGCTCCGTCGTTCGAGGCGGAGCCCACCGGCCCCATCATCGTGATGGTCGCGTCGGCATCGCCACGGGAGGGCAAGACCACGACGGCCGCCAACCTCGCCGCGGTGTTCGCGGAGACCGGCTCGTCGGTGCTCGTCGTGAACTGCGACTTCCGTCGCCCGATGATCCACCGGTATCTCGGCGTCCAGGACATTCCCCGCCGCGTCATCGCGACTCGCATCCCGGGTGTGAAGGCCGTCACCAACGTGCTCGACGATCCCGACGCCAACCCGGCGCGAGTGCTCGCGGAGCAGCGCCGACTGATCAACGCCGCACGCGGCCAGTTCGATGTGATGATCCTCGACACCGCCCCCCTGCTCAGCGCCAACGACGCGATCGAACTGGTCGGCGGCGCCGATCTGGTGCTCATGGTTGCCCGCGCCGATCAGAGCACGATCCACGAAGCAGGACTGTCGATCGAGATGCTCGAGCGGGTGCATGCGCCCATCGCCGGCCTGGTGCTCATGGGCACGACCGACTCGCCGAACAGCTACTACAACTCGTATCGCGCCGAGCCGCCCAAGACGGGGAAGGCGGCGAAGCCGAAGGCGGAACGGCGGCGCGGCAAGGACCGGCGCGCAGCTGCCGCTGCGGTCTCCACGAACGGCGCGGGGAGCGGCGACGCCGCGACGAGCGTGCCGCCGGCGGCCGACCCGCACGCCTGAGCGCGGCGTCGATGGTGGTCGAAAGCCGCGTGTTCGACGCGCTCGGATGGTCGTTCTCACTCGCGAGCGAGGATGCGCAGGTCGTCGAGTATGTGCACTCGCTGTACCGCGGTCTCGGCGACGGTGACGGCGCTGCCGCCCACCGGTACCGCGTCGAGCCGTCGCCCGAGGACGACGGCATGACGCTGCTCACACTCGACGGTGATCGGGTGAGCGCGGACGTGGATCCGTCGATGCTCGTGATGACGCTGGTGCACGACGTGAACCGTCACGTGATCGACTCGACCGAACTGCTCGCCGCACATGCCGGCGGCGTCGTCGGAGCCCACGGCGCGGTCGTGATGCCCGCGCAGATGGAATCGGGCAAGACGACGCTCACCGCCGGCCTCGTGCGCGCCGGCTTCGGGTACGTGACCGACGAAGCGGTCGCGTTCGACTGGGACACGCTGCGGATCGTCGCGTATCCGAAGCCGCTCTCGATCGACCCGGGTGCATGGCCGCTGTTCCCCGAGCTCGAGCCCGACGCGCCGTTCGAAGGGACGGGCTACAAGCAGACCCAGTGGCAGGTCGCCGCCGACGACATCCGGGATGGCGCCGTCGTGCCCGGGAGCACCGCGCGCCATCTCGTGTTCCCCAAGTACGAACCCGACAGCTCGACCGAACTCGTACCGCTCGGGCGAGCGGAGGCCCTCGTCGAGCTCGCGAAGAACACCTTCCACTTCCGCTACCGCGGGCGTCGCGCGCTCGCCACGCTTGCCCAGATCGTGGAGACGGTCGACTGCTACCGCATGTCCGTCGGTGACCTCGACACCGCAGTCGCCCTCATCGAGGACCTGGCGGGCTCGCGGTGACCGGGCGCGACGAATCGGCTGCAGCGGGCGGCCGGTCACGCGTGGGCCGTGCCTTCGTCGCGCAGCAGTCACCCGACGTGTTCACGGTGACCATCGACGGCGAAGCCGTCCTGCTCGACGAAGTCGAGCAGCGGCTCCACCATCTCAACGCACCGGCGACGTTGGTGTGGAGCTGTCTCGACGGTCACGCGTCGGTCGACCAGCTCGCCCGCGAGTTGAGCGAGGAGCTCGCCGTCTCGTACGACGTGGTCCTCGTCGACACGCTCGAGATCGTGCGCGATCTCGATGCCCAGGAGCTCCTCGTCGGATCGCCCCGACGAGACCCGGATCAGTGACTGTCCCCACGACGCCTGATGAGCCGCGTTGGCGGCGACGCCCGAGCGCGCTGT
>DASUMF010000027.1:0-11076 GCA_036277835.1 Acidimicrobiia bacterium | reverse complement strand
TTCTTCGCCGCCGTTGCTCTGGCCTTGGCCGCCGCCCCCGCCGACCCCGACGACCCCGCTGACCCCGACGACGAGGCGGCGCCGGTGCGTGCCAGGCTCGCCTCCAGCGCGGCCATGAGGTCGAGCACCTTCGCCGGCTCCTCGGGCGCCTCGGGCGCGACGATCTCCTCACCCGACGCCTTCTTGTCGATCAGCGCGAGCAGCTCCTCGCGGTACTCGTCGTGGTACTTCTCGGGATCGAACGTGGTCGACAACGAGCTCACGAGCTGGCGCGCCATCTCCATCTCGCGCTCCGTCGGCTCCGTGGTCGCCTCGGGGATCGCACCCTCGCGGTCCGGAGCGAGCACCTCGTCGGCGTAGCGCATCGTCTCGAGCACGAGCACGCCGTCGACGGCGCGGATCGCGACCAACGACTCCTTCGTGCGCATCACGAAGCGCCCGATCGCGACCTTGCCCTGCTCCTGCATCACGTCGGCGAGCAGCCGGTACGCCTTCTCGGCTCCCTTGTCGGGCACGAGGAAGTAGGGGTTCTCGAAGTAGACCGGGTCGATGTCGACGAGGTCGACGAAGTCCTCGATCTCGATCTGACGGCTCGCCTTCGGCGCGAGCGCAGCGAGCTCGTCGTTGTCGATCACGACGTAGTTGCCCGACTCCAGCTCGTAGCCCTTCACGATCTGGTCGTACGGGACCTCTTCGCCGGTCGCCTCCGACACGCGGCGCTGGCGCACCCGGGCGTTCGTGCCCGCCTCCAGCTGATGGAAGCGCACGTCGAGTGACTTGGTGGCCGACACCACGCGCACGGGCACGGTGACGAGACCAAAGCTCACGGATCCGGTCCAGATCGCCTGCGGCACTGCTCCACTCCTCTGGTCGCCCGCCCGCACGGGCTCGGGCCACTACCTTCGCAGGTCGTGGCGCCCCGCGAAAAGGCTACGGGACAAGGCCGCCTCCGTGGCTGAACGGAAGTCGAGCCCGGTCACCCATGTCGAGGTCGACGGCCGCCGCCTGCGGCTGAGCAACCTCGAGAAGGTGCTGTACCCCGCCACCGGCTTCACCAAAGGTCAGGTGGTCGACTACTACGCCCGCATCGGCCCGACGATGCTCCCCCACCTTGCCCGCCGTCCCGTCACCATGGTGCGCCTGCCCGACGGCATCGAGGGTGAGCGGTTCTTCGAGAAGCGCTGCCCTGGTCACCGCCCCGACTGGCTCCCGACAGTGCCGCTCGACGCCGACTCCGCCATCCAGGCGTGCTGCATCGAGGAGGTGCCGTCGCTCGTGTGGACGGCCAACCTCGCCGCGCTGGAACTGCACACCCCGCAAGCGACCGCCGACGAGCCGTGGAAGCCCACGGCGATGGTGTTCGACCTCGATCCGGGCGCGCCAGCCGACGTGGTCGACTGCGCACGCGTCGCCCGCGAGCTCGCCGACCTCCTCGAGCAGCTCGGGCTCCACTCGGTGGTGAAGACGTCGGGCTCGAAGGGCCTGCACCTGTCGGTGCCGCTGCGCCCCGTGGTCGACGCGGAGACGACGAAGAGCTTCGCGCTCGCGCTCGGGCAGCTCCTCGAGCAACGCGATCCGAAGCGCGTGACGGTGACGATGGCGAAGGAGCAGCGCCCGAACAAGGTGTTCGTCGACTGGAGCCAGAACGACCGGCACAAGACCACCGTGTGCGCGTACTCGCTGCGCGCCACGCCGACCCCGGGTGTGTCGACGCCGCTGTCGTGGGACGAGGTCGACGAGATCGCCGACGGCGACGCCGAGCTCGCGCAGCACACACCGACCGAGGTGGTCGACCGCGTCCACGAGCTCGGCGATCTCTACGCCGACAGCCTCGCCGTCGACCAGGAGCTCCCGGCGCTCGGCTGACGCGTCAGCTCTGCGCCTCGTCGTCGACGACGATGCGCAACCCTGCCAGGGCGCGCAGGCCGAGCGGAACCAGCACGTCGGAGGTCACAGCCGCGCCCTGCAACGCGGCGACGCCTTCGAGCCCGTCGACCGTCGAGCGCGCCAGGAACAGGCGGTCGCACGCTGCGTCGGTGAAGTCGCACCCGGTGAGGTCGCACCCGTCGAACGTGACCGCGCTGAGGGTCGCGCCGGCGAAGTCGGCACCTGCCAGGCCGCACCGCTCGAACACGCAGTGCTCCAGCTCCGCGGTGCGGAAGTTGGCGGCGTCGAGTCGGCAGTCGACGAACCTCACATGACGCAACGTCGCGCCGGCGAGCACCGCGCCGAGGCCACGCGATGACACGAGCTCGACCCGCAGCATCTCGGACTTCGCGAGCAGCACGCCCGAGAGCTCACCGTCGACGACGCGCACGTCGCGCCACTCCGAACGCTGCACGCTGGTACCGGTGAGCTGCACGCCCTCGAGCACGACCCGGTCGACCCGCAGATCGTCGAGCCCGTCCCCGGCGTGATCCACACGCACGAGCGTGACGTCCTCAACGAACGCGTCGACCGCGAGGACGTCGCCGTCGGTCGTGGGCGCGGCGTCGGTCGCAGGCGCTTCCGGGGGCTCCGGATCCGCGCGCTCCGAGGCGCTCAGCTGAGGATGTCCTTGCGGTGGAACCACCACGCCGCGAACCCGGTGAACACCACGACGTACCCGAGCGTGAGCAGCGCACCCCGCCACAGGTCGGGGCTGAAGTCGTCGCTGGTGAAGATGAACACCCAGTCGCCGGAGTAGTGCGTGGGGAACGCGTAGCGGATGCTGCCCAGCGAGTTGATCGCGTCGAGGATCAGCCACGTCATCCAGAGACCGATCCCCGCGAAGATCGCGCCGCCGGTCGAGTCGGTCATGCAGCCGACCATGAACGAGAAGGTCACGATGCTCATCAGCGTCCACGCCACGAACACGCTGGCGAAGGCGAGCCGCAGCAGCACCTGCGACGTGGACAGCGACGCGAAGAACCCGAACGGGATCTCGATGGGCTGCAGGCCGAAGGCGATGCCGCCGACCACGAGGCCCACGAGCACGACGACGGCGACCGCGACCCACGCGTAGAAGCCGGCGACCAACAACTTGGCCGCGAAGAGGCGTCCGCGGCTGATCGGCCGCATGAGCAGGTAGCGCAGGTTCCCCCACTGCGCTTCGCCCGCGATCGCCTCGCCGCCGAAGATCGCGACGACGATCACGAGCATGAACTCGCTGGTGAAGCGCAGCGCCGACGCAGGGATGAACAAGCCCGACTGCGACGCGAGGAGGAGCAGGCGACCGCCGTCGGTCGGATCGGGCGGGTTCGCCTTCAGCGCGATCGTCATGATCACGGGGATCAGCGCGATGAGCCCGTACGCGGTGTAGGTGCGCGGGCGGCGGAGCTGCTTGTAGAGCTCGGTGCGGGTGACCGATGCGACGCTCACGACGCCGCGCCAGTGGCCCGGGCGCTCTCGTCGGCCTCCACGAGGCCGAGGAACGCGTCCTCGAGCCGGCGACGGGCAGTGACCGTCTCCACCCCGATTCCCGCGTGCACGAGCGCGGCGACGAGTTGCGACCGCGCCACGCCGTCGACGTGGACGGTGAGGCCGGGGGCGTCGGCGACGACGCTGAGCACGCCGTCGTGCACCTCGAGCAGCGTGCGCGCGGCGGCGACGTCGTCGACCTCGACGTAGACGGAGCCTTCCGCGCCGATGAGGTCGGCCACCGAGCCCGCGGCGACCAGGTGACCCTGGTCCATGACGACGGCGTGGCTGCAGATCTGCTCGACCTCGGCGAGGATGTGGCTCGAGAACAGCACGGTCGCGCCGGCGTCGGCGAGCCGGTGCACGAGGAGCCGCACCTCGCGCATCTCTCCCGGGTCGAGACCGTTGGTGGGCTCGTCGAGCACGAGCACGTCGGGGCGACCGAGGAGCACACGCGCGAGGCCGAGTCGTTGGCGCATGCCCTGCGAGTACGTCTTCACCTTGCGACGCACCGCGTCGCCCAGGTCGGCGATCTCGAGCGCACCGTCGAAGTCGGCGTCGGCGAGCTGCGCGCCTCCCGCGCGCCACCAGAGCTCGAGGTTCTTCATGCCCGAGAGGTGCGGCACGAACGCTGCCGACTCGATGAGCGCGCCCACGCGCCCGAGCTCAGGGGCCCCGGGGCGCACCGGTGTGCCGAAGAGCGACGCCTGCCCGGACGTCGGCTTCACGAGGCCGAGCAGGATCCGCAGGGCCGTGGTCTTGCCGGCGCCGTTCGGACCGAGGAGTCCGCACACCTGTCCGGGAGCGACCGAGAAGCTGAGGTCGTCGACGGCGAGCACACCCGAACCGAAGCGCTTGGAGAGCCCGGCGATCTCGACGACCGTGTCGGTCATGGGGCGCGTCGGATGCCGCGGCAGTTGCCCGGGAGGTGCACCATTCGGAGCGTAGCGTGGCGCCTCCATGGCGCTCCCGGCAGTCACGCCGCCCCGACCACAGATCCCGCGCGACGCGCAACGCCGGCGTGTCTACCTCGCCGAGACGCCGATGCCCTCGAGTCCGCTGCCGGGACTCGACGCGTGCGCCAACTTCGCCGACCGGGTCGTCGGCACGTTGTGGTGGCAACAGCGCTTCCCCGAGCACGACCTCGGCACCGTCCCCCGGTTCCGCCCGGGGAACGGCGCGCGGCAGGCCTTCTACCGCGAAGAGCCCGACGGCCCGACCATCACCCTCCCGCGCCGCTATCGCACCAAGGGCGTGGTCCTGCACGAGCTCGCGCACTGGGCGCTCGGACTCCGCGCCGAGCTCCCCCCTCACGGCCGCACGTTCGCACGGGTGCTGCTCGACGCGACGGCCGAGTTCCTCGGCGAGGAGCGCGCCACGGAGCTGGCGGGGTCGTATCGGGAGCAACGGGTGCGGGTCGGGAAGCCGGCGCGCAGCGGCCTCGACGGCCGGCTCCGGTACGGCTGGGACGAGCGACTCCACCTCGGGCGCGGTCGCCGCGTGCACGTGGCGCACATCGTGGTGCGAGCCGGGGACCGACCGGTCGACACCGTCACGACCGGCGTGTTCGCGGGCTACCAGCGGGGCGCGTCGCAGGTTCGGCTCACCGGCCTCGACGTTGCGTGTCCGACCGGCGCCACCGAGGCCGTCATCCCCACGAAGAGCGTGTTCGACGTGACGTACGCGCGTGAGGAGGGTCCCGCATGAACGACGACGCGAGCGCGACCACCGACGCGGTCGACCGGTTCAACGAGGCGTTCAATCGCCAGGACGTCGACGCGGTGATGGACGCGATGACCGACGACTGCGTGTTCGAGAGCACCACGCCGCCCGACGGCGAGCGCCACGTGGGCGCGCCCGCGGTGCGTGCCGCGTGGGAGGCGTTCTTCGCGTCGACACCCAGCGCGCACTTCGAGGCGGAAGACGTGATCGCGACCCACGACCGCGCGGTCGTGCGGTGGCGGTACACGTGGTCCGAAGGCGGCACGGAGCACCACCTCCGCGGCGTCGACGTGATGCGCATCCGCGACGGCAAGGTCGCCGAGAAGCTCTCCTACGTCAAGGGCTGACTTCTCTTCCGAAATTGCGTCGTTCAATGCACGTGGGCCGCGCGTTGGCGACGCAATTTCGTTCGGGATGGTGGAGGGTCAGTCGAGGCGGCGGAGCTCGGCGCGGTAGCGCGCACCGTTGCCCACGTACTGCCCCACGATGCGTGCGATCTCGTCGGTGTCGACGCTGTCTTCGCGCAGCTTGGCCGGGATGCCCAACGCCATCGCACGAGACGGCACGCGCATGTCGTTCGGGACCACCGCGCCCGCGCCGACCAGCGCGTCGGACTCGACGACCGCGCGGTGCAGCACGATCGAACCGGTCCCGACCAGCGCCCGATCCTGGATCGTGCAGCATTCCAGGTGCACGAGGTGGCCGACCACGCAGTCGTCACCGATGACAGTGGCGAGCTCCGCGGTGGCGTGGATCACGCTGCCGTCCTGGATCGACGTGCGGGCGCCGACCACGATCCGGCCGTAGTCGCCCCGCAGGACGGCCTGGGGCCAGATGGTCGATCCGGGGCCCACGGTGACGTTCCCGATCACGGTGGCGTCGGGATGGACGTACGCATCCGGGTCGATCAGCGGCGCGACGTCGCCAAGTGCGTAGAGCGGCATCGACTGACCCTACAGCCGACCACGGAGGGCGCCGATACCACGGGGCATGGCCGACGCCACCACGCTCCCGACTGCAAGCCCGAAGCAGCTCGGCAAGCAGCTGCGCGCCGTTCGGCGCCGCAAAGGGCTCTCGCTGTCCGAAGTCGCCCGCGGTGCGGGCCTGAGCCGCCGGGAGCTCGTGAACTACGAGCGCGGGAAGGTCGAGATCCCCGAGAGCGACCTCTGGGTGCTGGCCGGGTCGTGTGGCGTGGACGTCGCGGAGCTGGTGCCGCCGACCGAGCCGCTCGCCCTCAACGCCGCACCGGCCTCCATCGAGGACACCATCACCCAGCTGCGGAGCACGCAAGCCGATGCCGGGCTCAGCCGCCACCTCGACACGCTGTACGCGCTGCGAGCGTTGCCGGCCGGGAGCCCGGTGCAGCTCCAGGAACGCGAGCGCGAGGCGATGGCCGAGGCGCTCGGCAACGACGCCGCCGCGATCGAGGCCAAGCTCGTCGAGACGATGCGCGTCTCGAAGGACGAAGCGCGCCGCCTGCGCGTGCTGATCGTCCCCGACGCGCCTCGGTACACACCACTCGCCATCGAGGCGCCCGAGCCCGAGCCGGAGCCCGAGCCCGTCGCCGAGCCCGACTTCTTCGCTGCGGAGGCGCCGCCCGCCACGCCGCTCATGTCGATGGCCGGGTCGGTGTCGGCGTTCGACGCCGAGGTTCCCAGCGGACCCGTTGACGTGTTCGAGGAGCTGGCCAAGCTGCCGGAGCCGGTCGCGCTGCCCGATCCCAGCGAGGACCTCCCCGACCTCCTCGCACCCCAGCCGGAGCCCGCCGCGTTCGCGACCGCCAGCGCCGGCGACGACGCGCGCCACGACGCGTTCGCCTCGTGGCCGGCGTTCCGATCGGCGCTCCCTGAGCCGACGGTCGAGTCGACCGACTCGATCCTCGTCGACATGCAGCCCGCGACCGCGGCCACCGCCGCGACGACCTACAGCGCCGAACATGCACCTCCGATCGACGTGGTTGGTCGCACCGGTCAGTTCGAGGCGTACGGAAGCAACGGTGCCGCCGACACGCTGCCCACCCGGGAACCGTCGACCTGGGAGCCGACGCCGCCGATCTGGGACACGACGTGGACGTCGAACGGTGCCGACACTGTCGGCCCGACCGACATCGTCGAGTTCGTGGACGACTACGTGACCGAGTCGACCGACAACGGGGCGACCGCAGGCATCACCGACGCCGAGACCTCGCCGCTGTGGAGCACCTGGAACCGCGCCGAATTCGTCGACGAGGCGGTCGAGATCGACGAGGTCGTGGACGCGCCGGAGGGCGCACTGGCACCGGCGCCGCGCACCGACACCGGGCCGTGGGACCACGAGCCCGACCCCGCCGCGACGAGCAGCGGCTTCTACGTCGACTGGGGCACCGAGCCCGCCGACGAGCCGATCGACGAGCCCGCCGACGAGCCGATCCACGAGCCGGTCGACGAGTGGGCGCCCGACGCCACGTTCGAGTCGTCGGCCACGTTCGAGTCGTCGACCTCGTACGAGGCGACCAGCTACGAGGCGACCAGCTACGAGGCGACGACCTTCGAGCCCACGACCTTCGACGCCGACGCGTTCGCACCGGCCACGTTCGAGCCCACGGCCAGCTTCGAACCGACCACCTACGAGCCGACCACCTACGAGGCGACCACCTACGAGGCGACCACTGACGAGGCGACCACCTACGACATCGAGGCGTTCGAGCCCGGGCCGTCGTGGGCGATCGCCGAGGTCGACACGGACGCGCGGGCCTGGGAAGAGGTCCCCGACACCGACGCGACCGACGACCAGCCCGACGACGACGAACCGACCGTCATCAGCTGGCGCCCACTGGCCGACACGGTGATGGCCGCGGTGGCGGTCGAGCTCGCCACGATCGCCCCGGACCGCGCCGTCGACCACGCCTTCGACGACGCGACCGCGTCCGCGATCGGCACCATCCAGGACGACACCGTCGAGCCCGAGATCGTCGAGGAGTTCGTGCTCGCAGGACCCGAGTGGGACCTCGGCAACGCGGTGCCGCTCGTCGAGGTGCGTGGCCAGGGTGGCCTCGTGATGCGCCGGGCCGACGAGCGTTGGGCGCTCGCGGACGTGACGACGACCCCGAGCTTCGCGCTGGAGGTCGAGGTCGACTTCCGCTCCGGCCCCGGCTTCGGCGTGCTGTTCCGCGCCAGCACCGACGCGAACGGCCACATGTCGGGCTACTCGTTCGACGTCGACCCCATCCACGAGGGCGGCAGCTACCTGGTGCGGCAGTGGCACGCCGACCGCGAGCTGTGGAACCCGATCGCCCGCGTCGCCGCCCCCGACCCGGCGGGGATGCACGGCCTCCTCACACTGCGCATCGTCGTGACCGGCGACCGGCTGTCGGCTTCCGTCAACGGCGTGGAGATGCTCTCGGTCGACAGCCTCGACGCAGCGTGCGCGGAGCGGAACCGGGAGCCGGCGACCGGCGACCGGGTCGGCATCCAGGCGTGGTCGTCGTCGGATCTCGTGATCGAGACCCTGCGCGTCGCCCCGCGCTGAGCCACCCTCCCCCGCCGAGCCGTGCTCGGACGCGACGACCCCGTTACCCTGCGCGCGGTGGAGGTCGAGGAGTACGCGCGGATCGCAGCGGTCGAGGACGACCACTGGTGGTACCGGAACACCCGCGCGCTGGTGGCCGACCTCTTGACACCGCGGCTGCGCGACCGGACCGACCTGCGCGTGCTCGACGCCGGGTGCGGACCGGGCGGCAACGGTGCGTGGCTCGCGGGGCACGGCACCGTCGTGGGCGTCGACCGCTCGTCCGACGCGCTGCGGTTCGTTCGTGAGCGCCGGCGCGCCGTCCTCCCGGTGCTCGGCGACCTGACCCGTCTCCCCCTCGCGACCGGCGCGGTCGACGTGGCGATCGCGGTCACCGTCCTCTACGCGGTCGACGACGACGACGCCGCTCTGCGCGAGCTCGCTCGAGTGCTCGCCCCCGAGGGCGCGCTCGTGCTCGTCGAGCCCGCCTTCCCGTCCTTGCGGCGCGAACACGACGCGACCGTGCACGGGCGACGCCGGTACCGCCGCGCGCCGTTGCGGACACGCGTCGAGCAGACGGGGCTCCGCGTGGAACGAGCCACCTACGCCTACTCGTTCCTCGCCCCCGCCGCAGGGGGGTTGGCGCTCCTCGACCGGGCCCGGCACCGCAGGCGCCCTCCCGAGGTGCACGACACACCGGCCGTCGGCGGATCGGCGTCCGACGTCGAGCGCCGCGCACTCGACGCGGTGTTCGCGCCCATGGGCCACGCCGAGCGCCGCGCGCTCGCGCGGGTCGACCTCCCCGTCGGCACCTCGGTGCTCGTGCTCGCGAGCAAGCCGGCAACCGGCTGATCGCGCCTGCCCACGACTCGCGTCAGGAGCGGGTGGTGCGGCCCTGACGCAGGACGACCATCCGCACCCACAGCACGGCGAGATCGGCGAGGGTGTGCACCACCGCGCCGATCCGGAAGAACTCCGACTTGCCGTACTCGCGGCGGTAGTGGTGCACACCGACCTCGGTGAACCGCGCGCCCGTGTCCTGGAGCTTGCGCACGAGCTCGACGCAGATCACACCGGTGGTGTGCTCGAGGTGGACCCGGTCGAGCGCCGAGCGACGGATGAGCCGGAAGTCGCAGTCGGTGTCGCGGATCTTGAGCCCGAACGCCAGCGACACGACCGAGTGGTACACGCGCCCGACCACGCGCCGTGCGACGTTGTCGGCGCGGCTGAGCTTGTAGCCCTGCACGACGTCGACGTCGTCCGAGGCGCGCTCGACGAGCAACTCGAGCTCGGCCGGATCGAACTGGCCGTCGCCATCGGTGTAGAAGACCCACTGCCGGGTCGCGTTCGTGAACCCCGAGATCAGCGCGCCGCCGTAGCCGCGGTTCTGCTCGTGCGTGACGACGCGCAGCATCGGCTCCTGCTCCGCGAGCTCGGCGAGGACGCGGGGCGCATCGTCGGTGGAGCCGTCGTCGACGACGATGACCTCCGCGTCGGTCACACCGACGCGATCGAGCGTCTTCACGGTGACGCTCACCATCTGCGCGATCGTCGCCTGGTCGTTGTAACAGGGGAAGAACGCAGAGATGGCGACGACGGACGGGTTCACTGGAGCGAGCGACACACCGCCTCGATCTCGTCGTCGGACATCTCGGGAAAGCAGGGCAACGACACGCACTCCGCTGCCCACGCCTCGGCCTCCGGACACGAGCGTCGCACGAACTGCTCGTAGGCGGGCTGTTGCGTGAGGGCGCGGGGGTAGTGCACGCCGGTTCCGAACGGCATGTTCGCACGGAACGCGTCGCGATCCTCCATCCGCGCCACGCACAGGTGGTACACGTGACGCTCGTGGCCGGCCTGCCAGCGCAGGTGGGGTGCGGCCTCGCGATAGCGCGCCGCGATCGTGGCCCGGCGACGGTTGTCGTCGTCGAGGTGTGGGAGACCGACCCGCAGTGCCGCCGCCGCCAGCTCCGAGAGCCGCGAGTTCGTCGACACCACCGCGTGCTCATAGGGGGAACCGTCCACGACGCCGTGCGCGCGGAGCAGGCGGAGCTGCGCCGCGAGGTCCTCATCGTCGGTGAGCACCGCGCCACCGTCGGTGATGCCACCCAGGTTCTTCGTCGGGTAGAAGCTGCACGCGACCGCCACCGATCCGCTGCCGGCCGTGACCGCGCCGAGCGCCTGGGCCGCATCCTCGACCACCGGGAGCCCGAGGTCGGGCAGCGGCGTCGGCCGGCCGTAGAGGTGCACCGGCACGACGGCCCGCGTGCGGTCGGTGACCGCGGAAGCGGCCGCGTCGCGGTCCATCCCGGCGGTGTCGCGGTCGACGTCGACGAACACCGGCACCGCACCGGCGGCGCACACTGCGGCCGCGGTCGGCACCGCGGTGAACGCGGGCACGAGCACCTCGTCGCCGGGTCCGACCCCGAGCGCGGCGAGGGAGAGACGGATCGCATCGGTGCCCGACGC
>DASUMF010000026.1:0-3423 GCA_036277835.1 Acidimicrobiia bacterium | reverse complement strand
GGCCGGCGGCGCTCGTCGACCTCCCGACCTTCAACAGCGACGTGCTCGACCCGTCACGGTCCGACGGCGACCTGGCGGTCCAGGCGTGCGCCGACGATCCGCAGGTGGCGTTCCACGCCATCCGCAACCTGACCCGGATCGGACGCGGGGTCGTGACACTGCGGTGGTCGCAGCTGGGGTTCGGGCGCACCTCGACCACGAGCCCGGTCGGCCAGACCCCGCGCAACCTCATGGGATTCAAGGACGGCACGAACAACCTCAAGAGCGACGAGACGTCGGAGCTCGACGCGCACGTCTGGGTGGGAGCAGGTGACGGCCCGGCGTGGATGCGCAACGGCTCGTACGTGGTGGTGCGACGGATCCGGATGCTCCTCGAGGTCTGGGACCGCTCGACCCTCGGTGATCAGGAGCAGACGATCGGTCGGTCCAAGGAGGTCGGGGCACCCCTCGGCGAACGTGTCGAGCACACGCCGCTCGACCTCGCGGCGCGTCGCGACGGCAAGCTCGTGATCCCGGCCGACGCGCACGTGCGACTCGCGGCACCGGAGACGAACCACGGCATCAAGCTCCTGCGCCGCGGCTACTCGTTCACCGACGGGATCGACCCCGTGCGCAACCAGCTCGATGCCGGCCTGTTCTTCATCGCCTACCAGCGCGATCCCCGCACCGGTTTCATCCCGGTGCAGGAACGCCTGGCCCGCACCGACGCGCTCAACGAGTACATCCGCCACGAGACGAGTGGCATCTACGCGGTTCCGCCGGGGGTGCGCCCCGGCGGGTACGTCGGGGAGACTCTCCTCTCGACCTAGCGTCGCGCCGCGAAGGGGGATGCTCGCCGACGAGGAGATCAACGCGCAGCAGGCGAGGATCCTCGCGGCGTCACAGGCCGGGCGTCGGAGTGCCGGCTGATTGCTGTTCGTAGCGATCGCGGTCGACCGACTCGTCTCGGCGACGGTCGAGGTACGCGATGAGCTCGTGGACGAGCAGCGCGAACAGCGCGTACATGATGATCGCGAAGAGCAGCGAGACGTCGAGGACCGAGTTGCCGTTCGTGTGGGACGGGAAGATGCCCCGGAAGGGTGCGGTGACACGGCTGGCGCTGCGGTAGACCCACTGCGCGAAGCCGCTGTCGGGATTGGCTCCGAAGAGTTGGAGGACGAACGCGAGCGCCGAGATCACGATGGCGATGAGTGCGAACGCATAGACCAGCCAGACGATCGCTCGGCCGATCGTCCATGCGGCGGTGCGGCTGCTGCGCTGAGGGGGCGGTTGGTACGAGCTCGCCGGTTGCTGCTGGTAGGCAGTCACTGGTGTGATTGTTGTCGGCGGGTGGAGCGTGGTCAATCGCAGCTCGTCGTGATCCGAGATCGCAGCGTGACGTTCGATCTCGTGCGAACCTGCGACGGCAGGCGCGAGGGAGATCCCTCTCGGGCGTATGGTCACACACGCCGTGCCAGTCTGAGGAGCCGTCATGAGCACAGTGGACCAGGGCACCGTTGCGCCTGCGTGGTACGCACAGGACCCCGAAGCGGTCCTCGCCAGCCTCTCGGTCGACGCCGACGCGGGTCTCGATGCGGCAGAGGCACAACGGCGCATCGCGGAGTACGGGCCGAACCAGTTGGCCACCGAGCCGCCGCCGAGCCTGTGGTCGGTGGCACTGGGTCAGTTGTCGAACCCGATGAACATCATGCTGGCGATCGTCGCGGTCGCGAGCCTGGCGATCGGGCAGGTCGCGACCGGCATCTTCGTCGCACTCCTGGTGACGTTCAACGTCGTCATGGGCTCGCGTCAGGAGCTCAAGGCACGTGCCAGCGTCGACGCGCTCGCCCAGCTCCAGGTGCCACGCGCCCGGGCCCGACGCGCCGGTCGCATCGAGGAGGTCGACTCCGTCGACCTGGTGCCCGGCGACGTCGTGTCGCTCGAGGCGGGCGACGTCGTTCCTGCCGACGGCCGCGTCGTCTCCTCGGCGAGCCTCGAACTGCAGGAGGCCGCGCTCACTGGCGAGAGCGCGCCCGTCGCGAAGAGCGCCACGACCCTCCCCGACGGCGACGTCGCGCTCGGCGACCGCACGAACATGGTCTTCCAGAACACGCAGGTGACGCGGGGGACCGCGACCTTCGTCGTGACCGACACCGGTCAGGCCACGCAGATGGGTCGCATCGCCGACATGGTCACTGCGACGCAACGCGTGCGCTCGCCGCTGCAGCGTGAGCTCGACGGCATGACCAAGATCTTCGGCATCCTCGCGTGGACGGCGGTCACGATCATCGCCATCGTCGGGATCGCCCGTGGCCAGGACACCGAGACGCTCATCCTGTTGTGCATCTCGACCGCGATCTCTGCCATCCCCGTCGGGCTGCCGACGTTCGTGCAGACGATGTTGTCGTCGGGCGCCCGACATCTGGCCGAGTCCAAGGCGGTGGTGAAGTCGCTCACCGACGTCGAGACGCTGGGCGGCACAACTGTCATCAACAGCGACAAGACCGGCACGCTGACGATGAACGCGATGACCGCGACCACGATGCTCGCCGACGGTCAGTGGTTCCGCGTCGAGGGCGGCGGCTACACGAAGACCGGTGCCATCCTCGGCGTTGCGGGCGGACAGACCCCCGACTTCTCGCGCCTCGCGCTCGGGCTGGTGCTCTCGTGCGACGCGACGGTCGGCGATGACGGGTCGGTGATCGGCGACCCCACCGAGGCCGCGTTCGTGGTGCTGGCCGCGAAGATGGGCGTGAGCGCCGAGGAGACCCGCGCGTCGTTGCCGCGTCGGGCAGAGGTGCCGTTCGACTCCGACTACAAGTTCATGGCGACGTTCCACGACCGCCCGGACTGGCTCAGCGCCGGCGTGCTCCACGACGCGCACTTCATGACCGTCAAAGGTGCGCCCGACGTCGTGATCGATCGCTGCAGTCATGCGCTGTGGCACGGCACGCCGACACCGATCGGCGACGTCCGCGACGAGCTCCTCGCCGCGAACCAGCAGCTGTCGGAGCAGGGACTCCGCGTGCTGGCCTTCGCGGTGCGCGACCTCGATGACGCGGCGATGTCCGTCGCGGACACCGATCCGATGGCCGCCGTCGCCGATCTCGTGCTCGTCGCGCTGGTGGGCATCATCGATCCCCTGCGCGCCGAGGCGAAGCAGGCCGTGCGGGTCGCGCTCGACGCCGGCATCGACGTGCGCATGATCACCGGTGACCACACCGTGACCGCGCGTGCGATCGCCGACCAGCTCCAGCTGGGGCCGGGTGTGATCACCGGCACGGAGCTCCAGCGCCTGTCCGACGCGGAGGTGATCGACAAGCTCCCGCGACTCCACGTGTTCGGCCGCGTCGCGCCGGAGGACAAGGTCCGCCTCGCTCGACTCATGCAAGAGGCCGGTGAGGTCGTCGCGATGACGGGCGACGCTGTGAACGACGCCGCCGC
>DASUMF010000025.1:0-9104 GCA_036277835.1 Acidimicrobiia bacterium | reverse complement strand
GGAGTCGAGGCGCGTCCGACGCGCGCCTCGGCCCCCGCGCCCGAAGTCGCACCTCGGCGCGATCACGCTGAGCGCGTTGCTCGTGCTCGCAGGTGTCGTGTGGCTGCTCGATCTCGCGGATGTGATCACCCTCGACGTCGGCGTGATGGTCGCGCTCGCGCTGGCGCTCGTCGGCGCAGCGTTGATCACGAGCGCGTGGTTCGGTCGCGCGCGTGGACTGATCGCGCTCGGGATCGCGCTCGCACTCGCCGTCGGGGCCTTCGGCGTGATCGACGTGCCGTTGCGCGGCGGGATCGGCGACACCACCCACCGTCCTCGTGCTGTCGGCGCCGTCGACGGTTCGTACGAGATGGCGATCGGTCGCCTGACGGTCGATCTGGGCGCCGTCGACTTCTCCGGCCGTCGCCGCACGGTGCACGCCGCGCTCGGGATCGGCAAGCTCGACGTGATCGTGCCCGACGGCGTGCGCGTCGTGGCCGACGGCCATGCCGGCGCCGGGACCGTCATCGTGTTCGGCCGAAGGACCCGAGACTGCTGTCCGGTCGACGTGCGACGAGTCCGTCCCGGCGACGTGGGCGGAGGCACGCTGCGGTTGACGGCCGAGGTCGGTGCCGGCGACGTCGAGATCAGCACCGAGGAGCGCAATGGAACGTCATGACCTCGACCCGATCGCGCTCGTGATGGGCGCGCTGTTCACCGTGTTGGGCCTCGCGTACGTGATCGGCGGCTGGACGTGGTTCGACGTGCGCGGCGGCTGGGCGTTGGCGACGCTCCTGGTGGCTCTCGGCGTCGCCGGCATCGTCACCGCGGCGCGCGCGAGCAGCCGGCAGCGATCGTGAAGGACCGTCGCATGGCGATCCCCTGCCCATGGCCGTCGCGCATCACACGGGGTCGCCGTCCGCGTCGAGGTAGTCGCGGATGGCGATCCCTGCAGCTTCGAGACGCGTGTACGTGTCGTCGTCGAGACCGAGCAGCTTCGTGTAGACGTACTCGTTGTCTTCGCCCAGCGCGGGAGCGCCACGGCGCCAGGTCATGGGGAGGCCACGGAACGCGTGGCCGATGTGTGGGTGCGTGCCCACCTCGGTCGCGCTGAGGGGCCGGATCCAGTCTCGAGCGGCGACGTTCACATCGGTGGCGAGCATCGCCTCGTCGAGCTGCGCGCCGGCTGCAACGCCCGCGCGTTGCAGCGTGTGGAAGGTCTCGACGATGTCGCGGGTCGCGGTCCACTCGCCGATGATGCGGTCGAGCTCGTCGTGGTTGGCGTACCGGTCGGCGTGCGTGGCGAAGCGGGGGTCGTCGAGCAGCTCGGGGTGGCCCATCACGCCGACAAGCGCTCGCCACTCGTCGTCGTCGGCGACGCTGATCGCGATCCACCGGGTGTCGCCGGCGCCGGGGTACACGCCCTGCGGCGCGTAGTCGGGGTCGCGGTTGCCACGACGCGTGGGGATGTCGCCCAGCTGCGCCTCGACGAACAGGTCGCCGATCTGCTGGATCGCGTTCTCGATCTGCGCCAGCTCGATCACCTGGCCGCGTCCGGTGACATCGCGGTAGTGGAGCGCGGCGAGGATCGCGAACGAGCCCGCGGGACCGGTCACCGCGTCCATGTACGTGGTCGGCGGGGTGTCGGTGAGGTCGCTGCCCGGGTGGCCGTTGAGCGACGCCACGCCGCTCAGTCCGTCGAACTGCATGCCGAAGCCGGTGTAGTGCGCCCAGTCGCCGGTGAGCCCGGCCGGCGGGATGCGCAGCACGATCAGGCGCGGGTTGCGGTCGAGCAGCTCTCCTTCCTGGATGCCGAGCTGGTGCAGCGTCGAGGCCTTGAGGTTCTCGACGAACACGTCGGACTGCTCGACGAGGTCGAACAGGAGCGCGCGCGCCTCCTCGCGCAGCGGGTCGAGTGTGCACGACAGCTTGTTGCGCGCGATCGAGTTGTTCAACGCGTGCCGGTTGTAGGGCCGGTCCTCGACGCCCTCGGGGAGCGGGGCGTAGGCGTTGAGGAGCGCGCCGAGTGTGCTCGTGGTGTCGGGGCGCGGCACGTATCCCTTCGTGGTGGGCGGGAACGAGCTCGGGTTCTCGACCCGGATCACCTCCGCGCCGAGGTCGGCGAGCAGCTGTGTGAGGTACGGGCCGGACCACACCGTGGTGAGGTCGAGGACCCGGACGCCGTCGAGCGGTGGCGTCGACGGGTCGGTCGCGCGACCCTGCGCCGCCACCGGGAGCGGCGCGATCGCCGAGCCGGCCGTCGCGTCGAGCTCGCCGAGCGCGGGCGCGCCACGACGGAGCCGCCAGCCGCCCTCCGCGTGGCGGTACGGCGCACCCGGCACCCAGACCGTGCGGCCGGTCGACGGTTCGTCGACCTCCTGCCAGTACGCGCGCTGGTGGAAGTGATCGACCTCGAGCACCTCCTCGATCGACAGCACCCCCGCGGCCGGCCACCCCGCGGCCTGCGCTTGCGCGGTGAGCTCCGCGCGCGTGTGCGACACGAGCCACGGGTACAAGGCGAGGTCGAGGAACTCCCGCGTGTCGCCGCGAGCGAGCGCGTCGGGACGCGCGAACGCGGCGCGCAGGTCGTCGTCGTCGAGCACGTCGAGCATCTCGTCGAGCTGCTGGGGCGTCGACATCAACGCCATGAACCCGTCGCCTGCAGGGAAGATCCCGGTGGGGAAGAGCATCCCGCCGGCGGTCGTCGGGATCGCGTCGGGAGGATGCCGATTGCCGTACTCCCATGAGAGGTAGCGACCGACGCGAGCGGGGATCGTGCCGAGCGCTTCGTACGCCGCGCAGTCGACGTGTGCGCCCTCACCGGATGCTCGCGCCCGGAGCACGCCGGCCAGCGCGCCCAGGGCCGCGGTGTTGCCGACCGCGCACAGGCCCGCGATGCCGGGCAGCTTGAGCGGCAGGGCGGGCGACGGTCCCATGGGGTACACGAACCACGACGCCGTCTGGTTCACGAGGTCGGTCCATCGGTAGTCCGCGTACGGACCGTCGGCTCCGAAACCGCTGATCGACGCGATCACGAGGGCGGGGAACTGCGCGCGCACCTCGTCGACCGACAACCCGAAGTCGCGGAGGTCGCCGTGCCCGATGCTCTGCACCACCACGTCGGCGGCCGCGAGCAGCGCCGTCACGCGATCGACGGCATCCGGTGAACCTGCGTCGACGACGGTGCTGCGCTTGTTGGTGTGCAGGTGCACGAACGCCGCGGGGCGGGCCCGCAGCGCGCTGCCGTCGGGCGGCTCCACCAACACGACTCGGGCGCCGAGGTCGGCGAAGACCTTGCCGCACTGCGCGCCGGCAGCGTCGTGCGCCAGCTCGATCACGGTCACGTCGCTGAGCAGCTGGCGCACGATCCCCCCTTGCCGTGCGCCGAACCTACAGCGAGGGGGTGGTGGCGAACCCGTAGAGCCGAGCCACGTTCCCGCCCGTCATCGCCGCGGTCTCGGCCGGCGTGCAGGAGGCGAACTCCGCCTCGATGATCGGGATCGAGCGCGGGAACGTCGAGTCGGGGTGCGGGTAGTCGGTCGCCCACAGCAGGTTGTCGACGCCGATGCGCTCACGCATCTCGAGCCCGAGCTGGTCCTCCTCGAAGGTGGCGGCCATGTTGCGGTACCAGTAGTCGCTCGGACGCCCGCTCGGCATCCCCTGCGCCGGCCAGTCGAGCTTCTCGCTGACCCGGTCGAGACGGTCGAGCAGGTAGGGGATCCACGAGAGCCCGGATTCGACGAGCACGACCCGCAGCGCCGGATGACGTTCGAAGATGCCGGTGAGGACGAGCTCGGTGAGCGCCTGCGACATGAAGATCGGCGGCATCACCTGGAAGATCCCGCGCGCCGGCGTCGGATCGCGACCGAGGCCGCGACCGGCCGGCGGGCACACGTGCAGGCTGATCGGTGTGCCGGCTTCGGCGATCGCGGCCCACAGCGGCTCGTAGGTGGCGTCCCAGTACTTCGGGAGGCCCGCGTCCTCGGGGTACAGCGGGAGCTGCACCGCACGGGCGCCGTCGCCGACGATCCGGTGCAGCTCCGCGATCGCGTCGCCGATGTCGTGCAGCGGGAGGAGATGCACGATGGCGAGCCGTCGTGGGTCGACGGCCGCGAACTCGAGTGCCGCGTCGTTGAACGCGGTGAAGCACGCGAGCCCCTCGTCGCGCCCGAGCTTGTAGAGCGATGCGCCACCCGTCGGGTCGGTGTAGAGCACCTCGCCGTCGACGCCGTCGAGGTCCATGTCGGCGAGGCGTGCTTTCGGATCCCACTCGCCGGCGGGCCCGGCACCGGGGTCGGCGGGCGTGATGCCGGCGCGGCGGTGCGGACCCTTCGTGGCGAGGTACGCGTCGTGGTGCTTCGACGCGAGGCGCTCGAGCACCGCCTGGTCGAGCACGAGCATGTGTGAGTCGGCCGAGTAGATCGCCATGCACCGCTCCTCGCCGTTGCTACCCCACGGGCCGGAAGATGGCGGTGCCGATCGCGACGAGGCGGTCACCGAGACCACGATCGATCAGCTGCACCTGCGCGGCGTAGCGCTGCGGGCGCGCGTTCGGGCCGACGACGGTGCCGCTCGCCTCGAAGGGCCCCACCCGCCCCGCGCTCGTGTACATCACGGTCCAGTCCTCGATCTGGATGTCGTCGCTCCGCGCGTGACCGGCGGCGAGCTCGAACGCCACGTGCTCCAGCACCACCTGGGTCGCGCCGTGGTGCAAGGTGCCGGACGTGGACGCGTGCTGCAGGTCGAGCTCGGGCAACTCCCACAGGTCGCGTTCGTTGCGCCGCGCCCCGAACGCCTCGTGCAAGGGCGGCAGCTCGGGCCCGTCGACGATCCCCGACGGCGCGGGCGGCACGTACTCGTAGCCCGCCGGTGCGTCGGCGATCTTCACCCCCATGCCCTGGGTGAACGCGATCACGCGGTCGCGGTCGTCGGCATCGACGATCAGCCCGCCGCCGCCGAAGTTCAAGGTGCGGCCGCTCTTGCTCGGCCCGCCCATGGGGAGCGACACGACGCTGCGCACGTCGCGGCCGTCGTCGAGCACGTGCACCGAGCCCATCACCGGCGCGGGCACCGCGGTGTCGTCGCCGCGACCCTCGGCCATCCCGATCGACAAGGGCGCTGCCATGAGCCCGCCGGACGGGTTGCGCATGTCGCGACGGAGGTCCATGTGTCCTTCGAGCGAGACCGGATCCTGGCGACAGTTCAGGTAGCGGTACGTGAGCAACCCGTCGGGACTGCCCATGACGCGCGCGAACTTCTCCCAGAAGTCGCCCTCGTCGACGTGCTGCAACGCGATGACGTCGTCGTCGGCCATGGCCTCAGCTCCTCACGGGATGAAGCGGGAGATGGTGGCGGCGAGCTCGATCGGCATGTCGCCCTGGATGCTGTGCCCCGCCTCCTCGAAGCGCTCCACCTCGCCGCCCGACACGGTCTCGAGGAAGGCTGCCTCGTCGTCGTCACGGAGCACCGAGTCGGGTCGCATCCCGCGGGCGAGCAGGGTCGGCACCTGGATGCCCCGCGCGGCCTCGAGCAGGTCGTCGAAGAGCCCGGTGTCGGTCGGCGTCTCGCCCTCGGACTGCTCGGCCTGTGCCTCGGCGGCCGCGGCGCGCTGCTGCTCGTACTGCTCGGCCACCTCCGGGTTCTCGACGCGCCAGCGCGAGTGTCTCCAGACCCAGCTGCCGTCGTCGAGCTGCACCGCGTTGTGGAGGATGCCGCGTCGCATCGACGACTCGCTGCGGGTCGGGTTGAACTGCATCGTGCGCTCGAGGATGTCCTCGAACTTCGGGAACGTGGCCGGCCCGTTGACGAACTCGCCGATGTGGCGAGCGTGCTCGGCCTTCAACCCGGGGAACACGTCGACGAGGATCATGCGACGCACCAGCTCGGGGTTCTGGTCGGCGAGCGCGAGGGTGGTGAGACCACCCATCGACATCCCGACGACCCCGTGCGCGTTCGGCGCCAGCGCCCGCACGACCACCGCGACGTCGGTCGCCGCCGCGCGCGGTCCGGCGCCGCTCACCTGCTGGTCGCCGGGTCGCGCCGAGTGGCCGTGGCCGGGCAGGTCGATCGCGATCAGCGGGCGCGGGCGCAGCGCCATCGCGACCGTGTCCCAGGTGTGGGCGTTCTGCGAGCCGCCGTGCAGGAACACGAGCTCGGGCTCGCCTTCGCCCCAGACCAGTGCGCTCAGCGTGCGGCCCGGCTCGACCTCGACCTCTTCCCGGCGCACGACCGGCGGGGAGTCGTAGGGGAGCCCGTACTCCTCCGCGTTCTCGTGGAACAGCCCGAACTCGTCGTACGCCACTCTCTCCACTGCGCTCATGCCCGCACGGTACCGACCGCTCCACGAAGCGGCAATCCCGCGGCCCGCGTAGGGTGCGGCCATGGCCCTCCTGGATGGAAAGACAGTGATCGTGACCGGCGCCGGACACGGCGTCGGCCGTGGCTACGCCCTCGACATGGCCGCGCAGGGCGCGCGCGTCGTGGTGAACGACCTCGGTGGCGCACCGTCGGGCGGCGGCTCCGACCAGCGTGCGGCCGACGAGGTCGTCGACGTGATCAAGGCGCGCGGCGGCGAAGCGGTCGCGAACTACGCCGACGTCTCCGACTTCGACGCTGCGGGCGCGATGGTGCAGCAGGCCGTCGACACGTTCGGTGGGCTCGACGTGCTCGTGCTCAACGCCGGGATCCTGCGCGACAAGATGATCTTCAACATGGACGAGAGCGACTGGGACGCGGTCGTCAAGGTCCACCTCAAAGGGCACTTCGCTCCGGCGCGCCACGCGTGCGCGTATTGGCGCGACAGGAGCAAGGAGACCGACGGCAAGGTCGGCGCATCGGTCATCACCACCACGTCGTCCGTCGGGCTGCTCGGCAACACGGGGCAGACCAACTACGCGGCCGCCAAGGGTGGCATCGCGATGTTCACCGTCGCGCTCGCCCAAGACATGGCGCGCTACGGCGTGCGCGCCAATTCGATCGCGCCCTCCGGCACGACGCGCCTCATCGGCGTCACGATGGGCGCCGACATCGACACGATCGTCGAGCCCGACCAGTACGAGGGGTTCGACCTCCGCAACCCGGGCAACGTCGCGCCGCTCGCGGTGTGGTTGGCGTCCGACCTGTCGCGTCACGTGAACGGCCAGGTGTTCTTCTTCGGCCAGGGCACGAAGGTCACGCACTTCAATCCCTGGACGCCCAACGCGGTCGTCACCGTGCCGGGCGGTGACCGCAAGTGGGACCCCGAGGAGCTCGGTCGCGCCGTCGACACGCTCGTGTTCCGCAGCAACCACGGTGGACTGCGCAGCGGCGCCGAGTTCGGTGGTGCCTCCGCGCTCGGGTAGCGGGTCGCGCCGCCACGCGATGAACACCGTTCATCGGGTGGGTTAGGGTCGCGCCACGTCACGACGTGAGGGGGATCCGATGGAGCGCATCGTCATCGTCTCGGCCGACGGTCATTCGGGCGGGCCGCCCGAGCAGTACCTCGACTACATCGATCCCGAGTACCGCGAGGATCTCGAGGCGCTCGTCGAGGTGGATCGCTTCTGGCGCGACTCGACGCCCACCCAGCGGCGCTACTCCGACGAGACGCTCGACCTGATCGACCGCGGTGACGCGATCCGCGGCGGCGGCGAGTTCGGCGCGTACGAGCTCGACCGCCGGTTGGCGGAGCTCGACCGCGAGGGCGTGGCCGCCGAGGTGCTCATCGCGGGCCACCAGGTTGCGATGCTGCCGTTCTTCGCGGTGATCAACCATGCCTATCCGGCGGCGCACCGCGCCGCGGGGGCACGCGCGTACCACCGGCAACTCGCCGACTTCATGGCCGACTCGAACGGTCGACTCTTCGGGATCGGGGAGCCGGGGCCGTGCCTCGACATCGACGCCACGGTCGCGGAGCTCGGGTACCTCGCGTCGCATGGATTCGTCGGCGTGGCGCCGCCCGGCAACGTCGCCGATCCGCAGACCCCGTCGCTCGTCGACCCGGTGTTCGAACCCTTCTGGGCCACCTGCGCCGACACCGGACTCGTGCTCACCGTGCACGCCGCGTACGGCGCGTCGCAGTACGGCAAGGAGCAGGGCGAGATGCTCGCGATGGTGGTGAGCCAGCTCGGCGCCGAGGAAGCGCTGCGCATGCAGTTCACGGCCGACACGAGCATCGACCAGATGCCCGAGGACTCGCCGGTGCGCGCCGCGATCACCGAACCGCGCCGCGTGTTCTGGCAGCTGATGATGGCCGGTGTGTTCGACCGTCACCCCGCCCTGAAGCTCGTGCTCACCGAGGTTCGCGCTGACTGGATCCCCGCCACGCTCGACCTGATGGACCGGCACTTCGCGGCGAGCGATTCCCGGCTCGCGATGTCGCCCCGCGAGTACTGGCATCGCCACGTCTACGTCACGCCGTCGTCACCGAGGCCACTCGAGGTCGCGATGCGCGACGTGATCGGCACGGACCGGTTCATGTTCGGCATGGACTACCCGCACCCCGAGGGCACGTGGCCGAACTCGCGCGAGTGGATCCAGCACGCCTTCGCCGGTGTGTCGGAAGACGAGCTGCGCGCGATGCTCGGCGGCAACGCGATCGAATGCTTCGGTCTCGATGGTGACGCACTCGCGGCTGAGGCCGCGCGCATCGGGCCGGAGGTCCGTGAGCTCGTGGGCGAGCACGAAGTCGATGAGCGCATGGTCGACTCGTTCCACGGCCGCAGCGGCTATCTCCGTCCGCCCGAGGTGGTCGACACCGCGTTCTACGGGCGGATGATCGCCGACGACGAACGCCGGGTCGCGACGCCGCACTGACCGATCGCCGGACCGCACCGGTCCGGCGACCTCACCTCACTCGCGGTCTTCCATGCGGTGGTGTTGCTCCGCGACCTCGCGACGGTGCATCTCGTCGGGCATCGTCGGGAGCATCCCGCCGAGGAGCTCGGCGCTCGCCTCGAACGACTGCAGCGGGCCACGCATCGCGCCGGTGCGCGCCAGGCGCGCGGGGAGGAATCGCAACACGGTGACGACGGCGACGGCGGCGAGCACGACGCCGACCAACGCAGCGGCGTGCAGTCCGTCGACGAACGCCTGTTGCGCGGCCGCCGTCAGCTTCTGGGCCGCCGCTGATGGCAGGTTCGCGGCCG
>DASUMF010000024.1:0-3165 GCA_036277835.1 Acidimicrobiia bacterium | reverse complement strand
GCACGAGGAGGGTGCCGTCGATCGAATTGCGGACCGTGCGCGAGATCGCGGCGCCCACGCCGTCGACGCCTCCGTGCTCGTTGGCGCGCCCCATCAGCTCGAGCTGCGGTCGCAGGGTGTCGGCCGCGACGACGAAGTCCTCGGTCTCGAGCGGCGAGGCCTTCCCCTCGTGACGCGAGAGGTTCCAGCGCATGGCGCGGTCGATCGCCTCCTTGCAGAACGCGGGCATGAAGCCTTCCATCGCGGCGCCGACCGCGGCCCAGTCGACGCTGCCGGTGAGCAGCTGGTCGGGCACGAGGCTGCGGATGAGTCGCTCCACCGCGGGCGGATCGAGCGCGCCGATGTGGATCACCGCGTCGAGGCGGCCGGGGCGCACCATGCCCTTGTGAAGACGCCCGATGTGGTTCGTGGTGAGGATGCAGATGATCTCGGTGCCCTTCGACTGCATGCCGTCGAGGATGTCGAGCATGCGGCTCACGTCGTCGACGCCGTCCGCGCTCGCGACCGTGTCGACGTCCTCGAAGAACACGACCGCGGGCTGGTAGAGCCGTGCCGTCGCCATGAGGTCGCCGAGCTCGTCGCGCCCGGGCCGACCGTAGATGAACGTCCAGCCGTGCTCCTGCGCGATCTGCGCGGTGAGGTACGCAGCGAGCGTCTTGCCCGTGCCGTAGGGGCCCTCGAGCAGCACCGCGCGCTTGAGCGGCAGGCCCATCTCGCGCATCTGGTCGGGGAAGCGGATGAGCGACCAGATGTCGGTGGCGAGCCGGTCGAGCACCTCGGCGGTGTACACCACCTTCGACGCGTCCACGCCGGAGAGGTCGAGGAACTGCGGCACCTCCTGTCCGTCGAACGCCTTGCCCCGGTACATCGAGTTCGTCGACAGCTCCTCCTCGATCAGCCGGAAGATGCCTTCGATGTGATGGCGGTACCGCCGGGGGCCGGTGGCGGTGATCATGAACAGCTGCCCGACGTCGGGATCGCTCACTGCGCCGAGCGTGAGCGTGCACCCCGCGAGGTGCGCGACGCCGAGCCCACCCCATGGGATCTGCTCGGTCTCGTCGACGCTGACGGGGATGGTGCGCAGCTCCGCCTGCCCGGTCTCGCCGGTGCGGTACAGGCCCCCGCGCTGGCTGACCATGCCGAACGCGCGTCGGAGCGCGTGCATGGTGGCGCGCGCGCCGTCCCACGGGCGGTAGCGGAACGTGCGCGTGAAGTTCATCACGTTGTCGTCCTCCAGCTTCTTCTCCTGGAGGAACGCGACGGCACCGCCGATGTCCATGTTCTCGGGCAGCACGATCTTCTGGCCCTGGAACACGACGTCTTCCTCGGCGGTGAGCTTGCCGCCGAGCTCGGCGAGCGCGTCGAGGAGGTTGCGGCGGTCACCCAGATCACTCAACGTGGAACTCCCGGTCGTTCGGTGAAGGACGCGGCACGGTAGGGCGTCGGCCTGCGGTGGTCAATCTGCCGACCGGCGCCCCTTGCCGCCTCATAACGGTAACGGTATGGTCGCGCCCGTCGCGACGAGATGCCGCCTCCGTGGCGGAACGGCAGTTTGGGGGACCACATGGCGGAGTCTCGGTACGGGTTCGGTCCGGCGTTCATCGACGTCGACGAGTGGCGTGACGCGCCCCGTCGGCACCGGTACGTGCACGGTGGCTTCGAGGGCACCGAGACACGGTTCTCCTTCTACTTCCCGCCCGAGGAGCAGTACTCGGGTCGACTCGTGCAGTACCTCGAGGGCGGGATGGGCGGCCACGAGAACGCGTTGCAGGGCTGGATGGCCGGCGACTGGCTGTTCGACCTCGCGTTCGACGAGCTCGGCGCGTACCTGGTGGAGTCGAACCAGGGGCACTTCCCCGGTCCGGGTCACGGCTTCGCGACCGACGTCGAGAACTACGGCGCGAGTGCCGACTCGGCGCGGTACAGCTGGGAGGTCGCGGAGGAGATGTACGGCGCGGCGCCGCACCACGGCTACGTGTGGGGCGTCTCGGGCGGTGGCGGTCGCACGATGTCGTGCATCGAGCACGAGCCGGAGGTGTGGGACGGCGCGGCCCCGCACATGTGCTACTCGGGCGGGAGCCACGGGTCGTGGCCGTCGGAGGGGTACTGGTGGTTGCAGTCGCGCCACAAGCTCGCCGACGTCGTCGACGCGATCGCACCGGGCGGGAGCGGCGACCCGTTCGCGACGTTGTCGTACGACGAGCGTGACGGCCTCGCGGCAGTGCTGCGTCACGGGTACCCGCGCGCGGCGGTGAGCCAGCTCTGGCAGTTCGCGCCGTGGGTGTGGCTGCTCCTCACCTCGGCGCAGACCATGCCGTACTTCCAGGACTTCTGGAACACACCCGGGTACCGCGGTCACGACAACCGGGCCGAGCTCGAGAAGCACATCATCGACTTCGACGCGACGGTCGAGACGGTGCTGCGCAACAGCGAGATGCCGATGGACACGATGGGCGCGCGCATGGCGTCGGCCGGGGCGGTGTCCGACGACACCTCGGGCATCATGATCGACGTCGACCTCGACGACAACACGAAGCTGTTCGGCGCGCGCATCGAGATCACGAGTGGCGCGGCGAAGGGGCGCGTCGTGCCGTGCTCGCAGGTCGAGGGACGCCTGATCCTCACCAGCGTCGAGTCGCACGCCGAGCTGTTCGAAGGCGTGAAGCCGGGCGACGAGGTGCACGTCGACAACTACGACTTCATCGCGTGGTGCCACATGTTCCTGTACCAGCTCGATCTCCCCGACGACGGCGCGGAGCTCCCGGTCGAGTGGCGCGGGCTCGAGGCGTGGATGCTCGACGGCAAGGCGCTGCATCCGCAGCTGCCGACGCCGCCCGTCGGCATGGGCGAGCCCCCCGGTGGCCACTCCGGTGTGTTCACCGGCAAGGTCATCCACGTGAACACCACCCACGACTCGATGGTGTGGCCGAACGGGGCGGTGGCGTGGACCCGCAAGATCGAGAAGAACCAGGGCGACGGTCGGCACGAGCGCTACCGCCTCTACTGGGGTGAGAACGCGCCGCACGGCGACCCGTCGTTCCTGCCGATGGTCACCGCGCACAAGGACCCCAACTACTGGTACGCGCAGATGGTCTCCTACAACGGGCTCACCGCGCAGGCCCTGCGCGACCTGGTGCGCTGGACCGAGGACGGCGTGGAACCGCC